>NZ_CP167068.1:300000-510000 GCF_051055405.1 Hominifimenecus sp. rT4P-3
ACCTTACCGCCCCAGGATGCAGATGATCTTTCAAGATCCATTCTCATCCCTGGATCCGCGCCAGACGGCAGGGTCCATCGTGGGAGAGTCCTTGCAGATTCACAAGCTGGTGAAGAACCAGGAAGAATACGATGCCAGAGTGGATGAACTGTTCCGCCTGGTCGGTCTCAATCCTAATTTGAAGGATCGGGTAGCTCATGAATTTTCCGGTGGTCAGAGACAGCGCCTTGGCATTGCCAGAGCTCTTTCCTCGAATCCTTCTATGATTATCTGCGACGAACCGATTTCCGCCTTGGATGTGTCCATCCAGGCACAGATCATCAATCTGCTGGAGGAACTTCAGAGCAAGCTTGGGATTACTTATCTGTTTATTGCTCATGATCTGGCGGTGGTGAAGCATATCAGCGATAAGATTCTGGTCATGTATCTGGGACGGATCGTGGAGTTTGCGGATTGCGAAGCGCTTTATGAGAATCCGCTTCACCCTTACACCAGAGCGCTGCTGTCGGCAGTACCTACCATTGACTCGGCCGCAGGAGTACAGACGGAGCGGATTAAGCTAAAGGGCGAGGTTCCCAGTATTTTAAACCGCCCGGATGGCTGTCCCTTCAGCGACCGCTGCTCCTATGCGACCAAACGGTGTAAACAGGAGATTCCGCAGCTGATAGACGTTGGAGAGCGTCATCAGGTAGCGTGTTTCTTATATCAAAATCAAGAAAGGAAAGTCAAAGTATGAAACGTACGAAACAAATCGTGGCGCTAATGATGGCCATGGCTATGGTTTTTTCCATGGCAGCCTGCGGAGGTGGCTCCGGGAGCACCACGACGACCGCCGGCACCGAGGCTGCACAGACGAATGCAGCCGACACCACTGCCGCGGCAGGCGAAACAACCGCTGCCGCAGGAAACGGGGAAGTAAAAACAGGAGGCGTATTCCGTTCCAGCGAGAACGTGGTACCCATGTCCTTTTTCACGGTAACCGCTTCCTCCACCAATGCAGACTTGTTTATCGCTCCGGCGGTGGAACCCCTGCTCCGTATCTATAAGGACGGCACTTATGACTATCTCTTGGCAGAGTCCATGGAGAGAGATGACGAGGCGCTGACGCTGACCATCAAGCTGCGGGAAGGCATCAAATTTACAGATGGGTCTGATCTGAACGCAGAGGTTCTGAAGTGGACGATCGATACGGCTCTTGAAGCCGGACGTTCCGCCGCGCTGGCGAATCCCACTGGCTGCGAGATCGTAGACGACTACACCGTAAAGATTCAGTTTGCGAGCTTTTCTCTGGAATGGGAGACTTTGATTGGCAAGATGTATATGCATTCCAAGAAGGCTTACGAGGAGAATGGCGAAGAGTGGTGCCAGGTCAATATGGTAGGAACTGGCCCTTACAAGCTGGATCAGTACGTACAGGATACCAAACTGGTTTTTGTCAGAAATGATGATTATTGGCAGGGTACGCCTTATATGGATGGTCTTGAGATTCATTGTATCACCGATACGACGACCGCTTCCTCCTCTTTTGTCAACAAGGAAGTTGATTTCCTGCAGGTGACAGATTCCAATGTGATGGCTACCATCAAAGCAGCCGGCTACAGCAATGTGGCCAAAGGATATCCTTCAGATGTGACGCTGGGCGTCTGCTATCCCAACAGCACCATCGAAGGCGATCCGTTCAACAATGCGCAGGTTCGTCAGGCTGTGTTCTGGTATGGAATTGACTGGGCCGGCGTAGCGAACGCTTCTCAGGGAGAAGTGGGATATGCAACCAACCAGTTTGGAATTAAGGGCTCTTATCACTTTGACGAGACGCTGGAGGAGCGCGTCTACGACCTGGAAAAAGCCAAGAGCATGCTGGCGGAAGCGGGTTATGCCGATGGATTTGAGACCACGATCTGGACCACGGCTTCTACGGTAAACGATGCGACGGCTCTGCAGGCTTGTCTGACAGCCTTGAATATCAACGCAAAGGTAGAGACGGTTACGACTCTGTCCGATTTGAGAGAGTCCGGTACGGAGGCCGGTATTCTTCTGGGCCTGTCCCCGGGATTCTTGGATATTGCCTCTACTTTAAAGAGAGTATACTGCAGAGACGGTTCCTACGGCAAGGTTCTGGGCACCTCTGACGAGTATGAGAAGACTCTGAACGAGGTTCTGTCCGCCAAGACGATGGAGGAAAAGCAGGATCTCTTGAAGAAGTGCTCCAGAATGCTGAGCTATGAAGACGCCGTATTATTTGCTACCTGGGCGGTAGACACCAACTATTTCCAACAGGATTATGTGGAAGGTCTGAATCGTCCGGATGTGGCTTATGGCTATTCCTGCGAGAAGATCTGGCTGAACAAATAAGAATAGCAAAGGGGCCGGCTGCAGCAAAAACTGCAGCCGGTTCATTTTATTTCATAGGAAATTCTTTATTCATATGGGCTGTCTTCCTTTGGTTATAGCATGACCAACATCAGGCGGCTATGGCGTTTTCACAAAAAATTTGTTATGATACAAATAGAGATCGATCTACGGAGGAAACAATGGCCAGAGTGATGTATTGTTCCATGGAACAGTCGGAATTGGAAAAAGCAGTCAAAATTGCTGGAGATATGAAAATTGATCTGTTTCCCTATCTGGTGGAGCAGGACAATGCGATATGTTGTCAGAAAATAGTGGAAAGCGCCTATGAGAAACATGTGGACGCGATCCTGTGCCGGGGAAGAATCCTTGCTTTTTTACGAAATACCAGTTGCATGGTTCCCATTGTACCCAATTATTTTGCGGGAAAGGAAACAATCGGGATCTTGTATTTGATTAAACAGAAAATGGATGAACTGGATTTAAACGGGAAACCGCCAAAGGTATGCCTGTTATCTCATCAGCCTCTGTACATCAATGAACGGATATATAACGAAGTCTTTTGTATGGATGTCCATAATATCGTGGTTCCACAGAGCCGTCTGGGCGATATGGAGGCTTTCTTACGGGAACTGAAGGAAGACGCGTATGATTGCATTGCCTGTGGACGCAGTGTTCAGCCAATTGCCCAAGCAGTAGGTCTGCCTGCCTTCTGTGATTTTCAGGAAACCATGGAGGACGCCATCTATGACGGGCTTCGGACAGCGAGCGTGGTGGCGGCTTCCACGGAAGAATTGAAGAAGAATACAAAAAATGTGCAGACGATGATGGACTATGCCTTTGAGGCTGTACTAATGACGGATGAGCAAGGAAAAGTTACTCTGATGAACCGCCGGGCCAAACTTCGGCTGGGGCTGACAGAGGAGGATTCCCCCGGAGGCTATCTCTGGGAGCTGATACCGCAGCTTTGCCAGGAGGATATCCGGAAAGTTTTAAATGACGGACAGAATATTTGGGGAGACATTGTACAGCTAAAGGATTTTTCTGCTGTTGTCAATGTGTCGGCCATTCAAACCTATCAGAAGGTTACCGGCGCGGTAGTTCAATTCACAGAACTTAGGCAGATTGAGAAGATGGAGAGCGCTGTAAAAAAGGAAATCTACGCCAAAGGGCATGTGGCCAAATATCATTTTCACGATATCATAGGGACATCTCAGGCCATAGAAGAAGCAAAGCGTTTCGCCAATCAGTTTGCCAAATATCATTCGAATGTCCTGATTATTGGAGAGACGGGGAATGGCAAGGAAATTTTTGCCCAGAGCATACACAATGCCAGCCTGAGGAAGGAGATGCCTTTTGTAGCGGTGAACTGTGGGGCCATTCCGCAAAGCTTGATCGAGAGCGAGTTATTTGGCTATGTGGACGGCGCTTTTACCGGCGCTTCCCGCAAGGGGAAAAAGGGGCTGATGGAGATTGCCGACGGCGGTACCATTTTTTTGGACGAGGTATCAGAACTGGATTTGAGTGGTCAAGTGCAGCTGCTTCGCGTATTAGAGGAAAGAGTAATCCGTAAGGTGGGGGACAACAAAGTAATTCCTGTGGATTTTCGGGTAATCGCCGCCACCAACCGGAATCTACGGCAATATGTGGAGGAGGGAAAGTTTCGGAAGGATCTGTATTATCGATTGAATGTTCTGACGTTAAATGTTCCACCGCTGCGGAAGCGGGGGGAGGATATCATCTTATTGGCCAAGGATTTTATCAAACATTATGGAAAAGAATACCGTAAGCTGGTTTCCCTGACGCCGGGAGCGGAGAAAATACTGTGCAGTTATTCCTGGCCGGGAAATGTTCGCCAACTGCGAAATTTTTGCGAGAGAATCATTGTAGTGGCGGATCAAGAGCTTTTAGACGAAACCTTTGTTTCACGGCAGCTTAAGGAAAGTTTCATGCTGAAACCAGACGAGATACAGGAACTCATAAATATAGGAAACGCCTTTGAAGCGTCCGGTGGAAATGACAAAGAGTTTCAGCAAAATCAAGAGATGGCAGGAGAATGCGGTAAGGAAAAGGAACAGCAAAAAGACGCAGTGGAAGAAGCGAATTTTGGACAAGATTTCAGGCAGATGGAGGAACTATCAGAAAAAGAGCTGATTCAGGAGGCTTTGAACCGTTTTGGAGGTAATCGGAAGGAGTCTGCCAAGGCTTTGGGCATGAGCAAATCTACCTTGTGGCGAAAGATGAAAAAATATGATATTGAAGAACGGTTTTAGTATGGAATAGAGGAAAAGGTTTCAAAATGATGTGGCATGAAACTTGCTTATATTAATGGTTGACAGAGTATGCCAGGAACGAAAGAAAGAGTTCTTGCTGGCAGACAGGAGGAATCAGAGTATGGCAATGTTGATTGCAGAGACGGAAGGCGGTTTGGTGGAAGGGCTGCCTGCGGGCTGTCAGAGAATCAGTGTGTTTCGGGGCGTGCCTTATGCGGCGCCGCCGGTGGGAAAGAATCGCTGGCGGGAGCCTCAGCCGGTGGAACGATGGAACGGAATCCGTCCGGCTTTCCGTTTTGGACCGATTCCTTATCAGCCTCGAAGTAAAAAAGGTTCTTTTTATCAAAAGGAATCGGACCCGATTGACTGGCCCATGAGCGAGGATTGTCTGTATTTGAACATCTGGACGCCGGCGGAGAGCACAGAGGAGAAGCTGCCGGTGGCGGTCTACATTTTTGGAGGCGGTATGCGCCAAGGCTACGGACATAAACAAACCTTCGATGGAGAGGCATTTGCCCGCCGGGGGATGGTTTATGTCAGTATCAACTATCGGGTAAATCTGTTTGGCTATTTTGCTCATCCGGAATTGACAAAGGAATCCGTTCACCATGTTTCCGGTTCCTATGGTACGTTGGATCAAGTGGCGGCAATTCAATGGGTGTATCGGAATATCGTGAATTTTGGCGGAGATCCGGAGCGGATTTCTCTTTTTGGGCAGTCGGCAGGAGCCGACTGTGTGCGGAGCATGATTACGACGCCTCTGCTTCGCGGTATGATACGGGGCGCGATTATGCAGAGCGGCGGAGGGCTCAGCTATCTCCATGGAGGCATGAAAAAAGATCTGGATCAAGGGGAAGCGGAGGGCGTAAATTTATTTGCCTTTGCCGGTATCTCTTCCGTGGAGGAAGCAAGAGAGCTGCCGCCGAACCGCCTGCTTGACATCTTTCACCAATATTTTCAGGCAAACATGGGGGCGATGATTACGTTTGCGCCGTTGGTGGACGGATATTTGCATCCAGAATCGCCGGTGGATGCGATTCGTCTGGGGCATCATATGGATATTCCCTATCTGGTGGGCAGCACGTCCGATGAGGATTATGCCTATGACCTAAATCCCCATCCGGATTACGCAGGATTTTGCAAGAATTTGCTGGCAATCTATGGAAGACGGGCGGATGTCTATTTAGAGCTGGCGGGGATACGGGATGTTCCTACGCTGATCCGTCATAACCGCCACTATATTGGAAACTATATGCAGGCTGGCTCTTATGCTTTCTGCCTCAACCAGGAACGGCTGCATCGAAAGCCGGCTTTTCAATATTGGTTTAGCCATATTCCGCCAGGATTTCCCGAAGGGGAGGGGGGTGCGTTTCATTCGGCGGAGCATCCTTATATTAATGAAACGCTGTTTCGCATGGATCGTCCGTATCGAGGAGAAGATTTTGAACTGTCCCAGAGAATGTGCGGCTATTGGACCCAATTTTTAAAAAACGGAGATCCCAACGGAAGCGATCTGCCAGCCTGGACGCCTTATACGCTGCAGCAGCCAATGGCCATGGAGTTTGGGGGCGGCAATGGAATGCGGGAGATTCCGGTGTCGCCCTTCGTTCAGTTTCTGGCCGACTGTGGGTTAGAGGGACTGCCATAAAAAATAGAAATGAAAAGACCTCGGCGTAAAAGATGCCGGGGTCGTTTCATTCCTGGATACATAAAAGAAACAAAAATATCCGCTTTTTTAATAACCAACCGCAGACGCGCCGTATTCGGCCTGCTTTTTGGTAAAGCCTTCATATTTTAGCTGACTGATCAATCCGGAGCGGGAAAAGGACATTACGTTCAGGTATTCTTCGGCTTTCTTGGCGGCTTGCTCGTTCCAGTCTGCACCGCAGTTGTCTACCGCGTAGGTGGCTTCCTCGTTGGAGAAACCTTCATATTCCAGCTGCTTGATTAACCCCTTGCGGGAGAAGGCCATAACGGAAAGGTAATCATCGGCTTTACTGAGCGCATTTCTCTCCCCCATGGTTGGATCTGACTTTGTCTCTTCCTTTGATTCCTCTTTGGATTCTTCTTCCGCCTTTGGCGTCTCTGATTCCGGAACAGGAAGTCCTTCATAAACGCTCATGGATTCCTTATAAGCGGTGTACTCGTTTTGTAAGGATTCAAATTCTGTTGCTTTTTGGGAAAGATCTTGACTTGCAGATTCCAGATCAACTGATTTTTGGGATAGCTCGCTTTCTAAAGATTCTTTTTCTGCTTCCAGTGACTCGACTTGCGCCTGATAAGCGCTGTTTTCACTTTCTGCGATATCGTAGCTGCTTTGGAGAGCGTCGTAATCTTCCTGCGTTATTTTGCCGGAACAGCCGGACAGCGCGATACATCCAATACATAGTGCAACAAGCCATTGATTTTTCATTTGATTTCCTCCCGATGTGATTCTCAGATTGGACTGAAAGTAAAATTTTTGGAGCCATAAATACTAATGAAATAGTATTTGTGATATTTCCATTGTATCGTGTTTCTGGCAATGTTGCAATGATTGTTTTATCAATTTCTCAGGGAAAATTTTGCTCTATAATAAGAAAAGGATAGTCCTCAAAAATTCTTGGACTATCTTTCCATCTGCTTTCTATTTGTTTTCGTGTGTATCGATATAGTATCGGCAGATATAGTGAATCAGTTCGCCAGGCGACGGCTTTTCGGAAAGCCGGTGTCCGACGATTTCTTCCAATTTCTTTCGATCCCCGTGTTCCCAGCAATCTTCCACAGCACGTGCAATATTTCTGGCTACCGTTTGAGGGGTACTGTCCATATCTTTTGCAATCTGCGGATAGATGACTGTAGTCAGATTGCGATCACCGGTAGCTCCGCTTTGCAAAACGAAAGTAACTGCTCTGGCCAGCTGCTTATAGCCGATTGCGGTAGGGCGTCCGGCAATGCGAAAGATAACGGCTTGAACAAATTTCGTATACATGGGACGTGTCTCCTTGTGTTTCGTCTGTAGTTCTATTGTGGCTTAAAAGCTAGTGAAACAAAAGGATTTCGACAGGATTCGACAAAAGATGGTAAAACAAAAGAGAATTTGGTTAATTTTAACCCAATTTAGGGAGCACTACGGTTTTCTTTTTGAAAATAGAGTATAGAATTCGAAAAGCCTTTTGAAAGACAATTCCCAAACGAAAGGAAATACGTTATAATAGGGCAAAGGGGACAAGGATTAAGGGGTTGTAGGCAGGAGGACGAGAGATGGAAAAGGCAAACGAGAAGTATCAGGTTTACTTACAAATCTTGGAAGAAGAGCTGATACCAGCGATGGGATGCACGGAGCCAATTGCGATCGCCTACGGCGCGGCGAAAGGGCGGGAAGTTCTTGGAGCGCTTCCGGATCGGGTGTTGGTGGAAGCGAGCGGAAATATTATTAAAAATGTAAAAAGCGCAGTTGTGCCGAATACCGGCGGGCAGCGAGGTATCGAGGCAGCGGCAGCGGCCGGCGTGGTGGCTGGCCGGGCCGACCGGCTTTTAGAAGTCATCGCGGAGGTGACGGAGGAAGAACAGGCGGCGATCGCTGCTTTTCAAGCGCAGGTGCCGTTTCAGGTGAAGCGCTTGGACAGCGGTCTGGTGTTTGATATTTGGATTACTCTGTGGAAAGGGAAATCTTATGTCCGTCTGCGGTTGGCAAATTTCCATACAAATCTGGTTTACCTGGAAAAGAATGGGGAAATGCTTTTGGATCTCCCTGTGGAGAGCGGACAGGAAACAGGAACGGCGGATCAAAGTCTGTTAAATATGCGGGATATTTTTGACTTTGTGCAAACTGTGGATGTAAAGGATGTGGAGGCGTTGTTGGAACGCCAGATTTCTTACAATATGGCGATTTCCGACGAGGGAATGAGAGGCGATTACGGAGCCAATATAGGCAGCGTGCTGCGGGACGCTTATCAGGCGGGCGATACGGCGCAGAAAGCGAAAGCAGCGGCAGCGGCTGGGTCAGACGCTAGGATGAGCGGCTGCGGGATGCCGGTGATCATCAATTCAGGGAGTGGCAATCAGGGAATTACCGCTTCCGTGCCGGTGATCGTCTATGCAAGGGAACTTGGCTCGGATCAGGAAACGCTTTATCGTGCGTTGACGCTTTCGAACTTGGTTACCATTCATCAAAAGAGGCGGATCGGGAGGCTGTCGGCTTACTGTGGAGCAGTCAGCGCCGGGGCGGCTGCAGGAGCAGGGATTGCTTATCTAAACGGCGGAACCTATGAAGATGTGATTCATACCGTGGTGAATGCGTTAGCGATTGTTTCCGGCATGGTGTGTGACGGGGCGAAGGCTTCCTGTGCGGGAAAAATTGCAGCGGCTGTGGACGCGGGCATTTTGGGGTATCGCATGTACCAGGCTGGCCAGCAATTTTACGGCGGAGACGGAATCCTTTCCAAGGGAGTGGAAGCCACGCTGGAAAATGTGGGACGTCTGGGAAAGGTTGGAATGAAAGGAACCGACCGGGAAATTTTGAGTATTATGTTGGGAGAAGCGCCGGAAGAATGCTAAACGGACAGAAAATAAGCGGCTGCCGTGCAGATCGCATGGCAGCCGTTCCCTTATAATCCTATATAATATTTCATATGAAACACCATTTTGAAAAGCAATGTATGTTCAAAATGGAAAAAGGCTTCTGTTTTTCCATCCGGTTTGCCGGATGTTCCGTTTCTTTACTGGTCATATTCGAATAGGCATTCCTCCTTTTGGCAAGTTTATGTATTTGGATTTTCTTTTGTATCTTGGAAAGCAGAAATCTTTCTCTGGGAGAGCTCTTTCTAAACTGCGCCGCTTGCTGGTCCGTGGCTACCTTTGGGGATTTTCCCAAGGTCACGCGTCTGTGTTTCCCCTGCGAAGTCAGAAGATTTCCTTCCCTTGCCTTTCCATTCGAAGCACCGTACCGATTCGGGATAGGTTCAGAACCATGCAAGGATACATGGCGCCGGATAAGCATATCGGCCCGCCGATACTTCCGATGAAAAAGTGGATGGATTTCTTTTCCTTATGGGTTCAGTATATCTGGAAAATGTGACCAGGCTATGGATAAAAGATGAGGAATTTCTAACAAAAGGGTAATTTCTTTTTTGGGATTATGAAGAAAAACGAAAGGAACCATAAAAAAAGAAGTTTGGAAAACAGTCCTTTCCGCTCAAAAAAAAGTTTGGAAAAACCATAATTTCCCCTTGCATTTAAAGGAAAATTATGTTATGATGCAAAAGCTGTGACATTGATAGCTGTGAAGCGCGAGGTTGCTGCCCGCTTAGTGGCAGGTTTTCCGTGGAGCGAATGTCAAGTTAGGAAACTGACGACAAGTCACTGTACCGAACATACCATCTGCGAAGACGCAGAGATGACGTGTGAGCCTTTAGGATACACACGGGAAAGTGTACAGTCACCGCTTGTCGTGCTTACCAAGTACGAAAAGGAGGCGACTTTTTTTATGGCAAGTCAAGTAATGAGAATCACATTGAAGGCGTACGATCACCAGCTGGTGGATCAGAGTGCGGCAAAAATCGTTGAGAATGTGAAGAAGACCGGAGCAAAGGTCAGCGGTCCTGTTCCGCTGCCCACTAAGAAGGAGGTAGTAACTATCCTTCGTGCAGTACACAAGTACAAAGATTCCCGGGAACAATTTGAGCAAAGAACGCACAAGAGACTCATCGATATCATTGCTCCCAACCAGAAAACCGTGGACGCTTTGTCCCGTCTGGAGATGCCGGCTGGCGTTTACATTGATATCAAAATGAAGTAATGTAAATTCTTAGGCAACAAGTAAACAACACACAATTCTAGTATGAACGCGATAGGCGTTCCGCTGTAGGAGGACAGAAAACATGAAGAAAGCTATTTTAGCGACAAAAGTCGGAATGACTCAGATTTTCGGCGAGAACGGAGAATTGACTCCGGTTACGGTACTGCAGGCTGGCCCTTGCGTGGTCACCCAGGTAAAGACCGTAGAGAACGACGGCTACAGCGCCGTACAGGTTGGCTTTGTTGACAAGAGAGAAAAACTGGTTAACAAGTGCCAGAAAGGCCACTTTGCAAAGGCCGGAGTTTCCTATAAAAGATATGTGCGGGAACTGAAACTGGACAATGCGGAAGAGATGAAGCTGGGCGATGAAATCAAAGCGGATGCTTTTGCTGCCGGAGACAAGGTGGACGCCACGGCGACCTCCAAAGGAAAAGGTTTCCAGGGCGCGATCAAGCGTCACGGCCTGCACAGAGGACCTATGGCTCACGGTTCCAAATACCATCGTCATGCTGGTTCCAACGGCGCCTGCTCCGATCCGAGCCGGGTGTTCAAGGGCAAAAAGATGGCCGGACAGATGGGACACCGTAAGATTACGGTCCAGAATCTGGAAGTAGTTCGCGTAGACGCAGAGGATAACCTGATTCTGGTGAAAGGTTCCGTGCCCGGACCGAAGAAGGCTCTGGTAACGCTGAAGGCGACCGTAAAGGCGTAAGGCTTTTATAGGAAAGGAGGAAACGAGAGATGGCAAAAGTATCGATTTATAATATGGAAGGCAGCCAGATCGGCGAGATGGAATTAAATGACGCTGTGTTTGGCGTTACGGTAAATGAGCATCTGGTTCACATGGCTGTAGTACAGCAGCTGGCAAACAACCGTCAGGGTACTCAGAAAGCCAAGACCCGTTCGGAAGTGAGCGGCGGCGGCAGAAAACCTTGGAGACAGAAGGGAACCGGTCATGCAAGACAGGGTTCGACCAGATCTCCTCAGTGGACCGGCGGCGGTGTTGTATTTGCTCCCCAGCCGAGAAGCTACAGCTTCAAGCTGAACAAGAAAGAGAAGCAGCTGGCGCTGAAGTCCGCCCTGACTTCCCGCGTAAACGAGTCCAAGTTCTTCGTTCTGGACGAACTGAAGATGGACGAGATTAAGACGAAAAATTTCCAGAACGTTCTGAATAACCTGAAAGTAGATAAAGCGCTGGTTGTCTTGGACGAGAATGATCAGAATGTAATTCTGTCCGCGAGAAACATCCCGGATGTAAAAACGGCACAGACCAACACCATCAATGTGTATGACATTCTGAAATACAACACAGTTGTGATCACCAAGGCTGCTGTGGAAAAAATTCAGGAGGTATATGCATAATGGCTGACATTAAATATTATGACGTAATCCTCAGACCGGTTATCACTGAGAAGAGCATGAACATGATGGGTGAGAAGAAGTACACGTTTTATGTTCATCCGGAAGCAACGAAGAATCAGGTGAAGGAAGCGGTAGAGAAGATGTTTGCCGGCACCAAGGTTGCTTCGGTTAACACCATGAATATCGATGGTAAGAAGCGCCGCAGAGGCATGACGGTAGGCCGCACGGCGAAAACCAAAAAGGCAATCGTGCAGCTGACTGCCGAGAGCGCGGATATCGAGATTTTTGAAGGCTTATAATGAGCCGATGCTTCCATTGACGAAGCGAAGCGGAGTTTGCAAACTCCACCTATACGGCGAAACCACCGCCGTGAGAACAAATAAGTAAGGAGATAAAACAATGGGAATCAAAAAGTATAATCCATATACCCCATCCAGAAGACAGATGACCGGTCTGGATTTCGCGCAAATCACGAAAACGACTCCGGAAAAGTCTCTGGTTGTTTCTCAGAGCAAAAACGCCGGCCGTAATAATCAGGGTAAGATTACCGTGAGACATCAGGGCGGCGGTGCAAAGAGAAAATACAGAATCATCGACTTTAAGAGAAACAGCAAGGATGGAATCCCTGCAAAGGTAATCGGCATCGAATACGATCCGAACCGTACCGCAAATATCGCTTTGATCTGCTACGCAGACGGCGAAAAGGCTTATATCCTGGCTCCCGAAGGCTTGACCGACGGCATGCAGGTAATGAGCGGCGAGGCTGCTGAAGCAAAGGTTGGCAACTGCCTGCCTTTACAGAATATCCCGGTTGGTACTCAGATTCACAATATCGAACTTCATCCCGGAAAGGGCGGCCAGATGGTTCGTTCCGCTGGCGGTTCCGCTCAGCTGATGGCCAAGGAAGGCAAGTTCGCAACTCTGAGACTTCCCTCCGGCGAGATGAGAATGGTTCCGATTATCTGCCGCGCCACCATCGGTGTTGTCGGCAATGGCGAGCACTCTCTGGTAAATATTGGTAAAGCCGGACGTAAGCGTCACATGGGCATCCGCCCGACTGTTCGCGGTTCTGTGATGAACCCCAACGACCATCCCCACGGCGGTGGTGAAGGTAAGTGCGGAATCGGCCGTCCCGGTCCGAGCACTCCTTGGGGTAAGCCTGCATTGGGCCTGAAGACCAGAAAACAGAAGAAACAGTCCAACAAGCTGATTGTGAGAAGACGCGACGGCAAAACACTGAAATAATTAGGAGGTAAATTATGGCTCGCTCATTAAAGAAAGGCCCTTTTGCGGATGACCATTTGCTGAAAAAAGTAGAAGCTTTAAATGCAGCAGGACAGAAGACTGTTATCAAGACCTGGTCCCGCCGCTCCACAATCTTCCCTCAGATGGTAAGTCATACGATTGCTGTTCATGATGGAAGAAGACATGTCCCGGTGTATATCACAGAGGATATGGTAGGACACAAGCTGGGTGAATTCGTAGCAACCAGAACCTACCGTGGACACGGCAAAGACGAGAAGAAGACCGGCAAACGCTAGTAAAAAGATAACAGGAAGGAGGTTTCATCCATGGCTAAAGGACATAGAAGTCAGATTAAAAGAGATAGAAATGCGAAAAAGGATACCAGACCGAGCGCCAAAGTGTCTTACGCTAGAGTATCCGTTCAGAAGGCATGCTTTGTATTAGATGCAATCCGCGGCAAGGACGCACAGACTGCCCTGGCGATTGTGAGCTACAATCCCCGCTACGCTTCCGAGGTGATTGCAAAATTGCTGAAGTCGGCGATTGCGAACGCGGAAAACAACAATGGCCTGAATGTGGAAACTTTGTATGTAGCGGAGTGCTACGCAAACAAGGGGCCGACGATGAAGAGAATTCAGCCGAGAGCACAGGGTAGAGCTTACCGCATCGAAAAGCGTATGAGCCATATCACCATCGTGCTGGATGAGAAATAAGGAGGGTCAAAATGGGACAGAAAGTTAATCCTCATGGTTTAAGAGTCGGCGTCATCAAAAACTGGGATTCCAACTGGTATGCAGAAGGCGATTTCGCAGACAACCTGGTAGAAGATTATAATATCAGAAAATATTTGAAGAAGAGACTGTACGATTCGGGTATTTCCAGAATCGAAATTGAGAGAGCGTCCGACCGCGTGAAAGTTATCATTCACACCGCAAAGCCTGGTATCGTGATCGGTAAGGGCGGCGCTGAGATTGAGAAGCTGAAAGCGGATGTTCAGAAGATGACGCAGAAGAAACTCTTCATCGACATCAAAGAGATCAAGAGACCTGACCGCGAGGCTCAGTTGGTGGCAGAGAACATTGCGAAACAGCTGGAAAACCGTGTTTCCTTCCGCCGTGCAATGAAGTCCAGCATGTCCCGTTCCATGAAATCTGGAATTATGGGTATCAAGGCGGCTGTAGCCGGTCGTTTGGGCGGAGCGGATATTGCCCGTACCGAGTTTTACAGCGAGGGAACCATTCCGCTGCAGACTTTGCGCGCTGACATCGACTATGGATTCGCGGAAGCTGATACCACCTACGGAAAGCTGGGCGTAAAGGTTTGGATTTACAAGGGTGAAGTGCTTCCCACCAAGAAAAATAAGGAAGGGAGCGAGAAATAACCATGTTAATGCCGAAGAGAGTAAAACACCGTAAACAGTTCCGCGGTTCTATGGCTGGAAAAGCAACCAGAGGCAATAAGATCACCAACGGTGAATTCGGTTTGGTAGCGGTTGAACCCGCTTGGATCAAATCCAACCAGATTGAAGCTGCCCGTATTGCGATGACCCGTTATATGAAGCGTGGCGGTAAAGTTTGGATTAAGATTTTCCCGGATAAGCCGGTTACCACGAAGCCCGCAGAAACCCGTATGGGTTCCGGTAAAGGCTCCCTGGAGTACTGGGTTGCCGTTGTAAAGCCCGGCCGCGTTTTGTTTGAAGTTGCAGGAGTACCTGAGGAGACGGCGAAAGAGGCCCTGCGCCTTGCCATGCACAAATTGCCCGTGAAGTGCAAGATCGCTTCCAAAGCAGACTTAGAAGGCGGTGAATAACAGTGAAAAGTAATGTATATTTGAAAGACCTGAGAAATAAGTCCGTAGCAGAGCTGAATACAGAACTGGTAGCTGCGAAGAAGGAACTTTTCAACCTGAGATTTCAGAATGCAACGAATCAGCTTGATAACACCAGCAGAATCACGGAAGTCAGAAAGAACATTGCCCGCATTCAGACTGTTATCACTGAGCAGACGAAAGTTGCTGAGTAATAAGGAGGAAGCGTAACGTGGAAAGAAATTTAAGAAAAACGCGTACCGGTAAGGTTATCAGCAATAAAATGGACAAAACCATCGTTGTTGCAATCGAGGACCACGTAAGACATCCGCTGTACGGGAAGATTGTAAAGAGAACTTACAAGCTGAAAGCGCACGACGAGGAGAATACCTGTGCGATCGGCGATACCGTAAAGGTTATGGAGACGAGACCTCTGTCTAAGGACAAGAGATGGAGACTTGTCGAGGTTGTCGAGAGAGCGAAATAAGCCAGGAGGAAATAGATATGATTCAACAGGAAAGCAGACTGAAAGTCGCCGACAACACTGGCGCTAAAGAACTGCTCTGCATCAGAGTAATGGGCGGTTCCCTGAGAAGATATGCGAATATTGGTGATATCATCGTTGCTACGGTTAAAGATGCAACGCCTGGCGGTGTTGTAAAGAAAGGCGATGTGGTAAAGGCTGTTGTGGTCCGCACGAAACATGGCGCTCGCCGTAAAAACGGTTCTTATATCAAATTCGATGAGAACGCAGCCGTAATCATCCGTGAAGACAAGACTCCCAGAGGTACCCGTATTTTCGGGCCGGTTGCCAGAGAGCTGCGTGAGAAGCAGTTCATGAAGATCGTTTCTCTGGCTCCCGAAGTATTATAAGGAGGTACGAAATGGCTACGAGTAAAATCAAAGTTGGCGATACCGTAAAGGTGATTGCCGGTAAAGAAAAAGGTCGTGAGGGAAAAGTTTTAAAGATCGACCACAAAAATGGCCGCGTCATCGTTGAAGGCATAAATATGATTACAAAGCACAACAAGCAGAGTGCACAGAACCCCAACGGAGGAATCGTTCACAAAGAGGGAACCATTGACATCTCCAATGTAATGCTTGTGAAGGATGGCAAGGTGACCCGCGTTGGTTTTGAAGTGAGAGACGGCAAAAAGGTCCGCATCGCGAAAATCGACGGTTCTGTGATCGGTTAATTTCTGAGAGAGGAGGTTCAAAACATTGAGTAGTAGATTAAAAGAACAATATATCAATGAAATCGCTCCTGCCATGATGAAGAAGTTCGGCTACAAGAACGTAATGCAGATTCCGAAGCTGGAAAAGGTCGTCGTGAACATGGGCGTAGGTGAAGCAAAAGAAAATGCGAAAATCCTGGAAGCCGCCACAAAAGATCTGGAGACGATTACGGGACAGAAGCCGATCTTGACCAAGGCGAAAAAGTCTATTGCAAACTTTAAAATTCGTGAGGGCATGAACATTGGCTGTAAGGTTACGTTGAGAGGCGACAAGATGTACGAGTTTGTCGATCGTCTGATCAACCTGGCGCTGCCTCGTGTACGTGACTTCCGTGGCGTAAACCCCAACGCTTTCGACGGCAGAGGAAACTATGCTCTGGGCATCAAAGAACAGCTGATTTTCCCGGAAATCGAGTATGACAAGATCGATAAAGTGCGTGGTATGGACGTTATCTTTGTAACCACGGCTGAGACCGACGAAGAAGCCCGTGAATTGCTGACCATGTTCAACATGCCGTTTAGAAAGAATTAGGAGGAAAGTTCCCATGGCAAAGACTTCTATGAAGATTAAGCAGCAGCGTCCGGCAAAATTCTCTACCAGAGAATACAACCGTTGCAAGATTTGTGGCCGTCCTCATGCCTACCTGAGAAAATACGGAATTTGCAGAATCTGCTTCCGTGAGCTGGCATACAAGGGACAGATCCCCGGAGTGAAAAAGGCAAGCTGGTAAAGAATTTCGAAAGGAGGCAACTGAAAATGACGATGAGTGACCCGATTGCGGATATGCTTACGAGAATCCGTAATGCAAATACGGCAAAGCACGATACGGTAGATATTCCTTCCTCGAAGATGAAGATTGCGATCGCTGACATCCTGGTGAAGGAAGGCTACATTGCAAAATATGAACTGCTGGAGGACGGCAGCTTCAAGACCATCCGCATCACCCTGAAATACGGCGCGGATAAGAACGAAAAGATCATCACCGGCCTGAAGAGAATTTCCAAACCCGGCCTGCGTGTATATGCGAATGTGGAAGAACTTCCCAAAGTTCTGGGAGGACTTGGCATCGCGATCATTTCCACGAACCAGGGCGTTCTGACCGACAAGGAAGCGAGAAAGCAGAATGTCGGCGGCGAAGTTCTGGCGTTTGTTTGGTAAGTGTTTGACTGTTTGAGCAAACCCGCAAGGCCATGCGGGAGGAAAATAAATTTGGAGGTAAGGCGAAATGTCACGTATTGGTAGAACGCCCATCGCAATTCCTGCCGGAGTTACGGTAGAAGTTGCAGAAAATAATAAAGTGACGGTAAAAGGTTCGAAAGGAACCCTGGAGAGAGTTCTTCCGGCTGAGATGGAAATCAAGGTAGAAGACGGCCATGTTACCGTTTCCCGTCCCAATGATCTGAAGAAGATGAAATCCCTTCACGGTCTGACCAGAACCTTAATCAACAATATGGTAATCGGCGTATCCCAGGGCTATGAGAAAGTCCTTGAGGTCAACGGCGTCGGATACCGCGCCCAGAAGCAGGGCAAGACCTTGGTTCTTTCCCTTGGTTACTCCCATCCGGTTGAGATGGTAGACCCGGAAGGTCTGGAGGCTGTCTGCGAGGGGCAGAATAAGATCATTGTAAAAGGCATTGACAAAGAAAAAGTTGGTCAGTACGCTGCAGAGATCAGAGCGAAGAGAGGTCCGGAGCCTTACAAGGGCAAAGGTATCAAATATGCGGATGAAGTGATCAGACGCAAAGTCGGCAAGGCCGGTAAGAAATAATAGGAGGAGCGAGTAAAAATGATTAGGAAAGAATCCAGAACGGAAATCCGTGTTAAAAAGCACATGAAAATCCGTAATCGTTTCCGCGGCACTGCTGAGCGTCCTCGCCTGGCTGTGTTCCGGAGCAACAATCATATGTATGCCCAGATTATCGACGACGTCGCTCAGACTACCTTGGTTTCTGCGTCTACCCTTCAGAAGGATGTGAAGGCGGAGCTTGAAAAGACCAACAATGTAGCTGCTGCTTCCTACCTGGGAACCGTTATCGCCAAGAAGGCGCTGGAAAAGGGGATCGATACGGTTGTCTTTGACAGAGGCGGATTCATTTATCAGGGAAAAATCCAGGCACTGGCAGACGCGGCCCGCGAAGCCGGCCTGAAGTTCTAAGAGGAGGAAAGCATGAAGCGTACAATCGTTGACATCAGCAATTTAGAATTACAGGATAAAGTAGTTGCGATTAAGCGTGTATCCAAAACCGTTAAGGGCGGCCGCAACATGCGGTTCACGGCTCTGGTCGTAGTCGGCGACGGAAACGGACACGTAGGCGCTGGAATGGGCAAGGCTGCCGAGATTCCGGAGGCCATCCGCAAAGGCAAAGAGGATGCGATGAAGAAGATCATCGAGGTTCCGATCGATGAGAACAACAGTATCCCTCATGATTATATTGGCAAATTCGGCAGTGCTTCCGTTATGCTGAAGAGAGCTCCGGAAGGTACCGGTGTAATTGCCGGCGGCCCTGCCCGTGCAGTGATGGAGTTGGCAGGTATTAAGAATATCCGTACCAAGGCGCTTGGTTCCACCAATAAGCAGAACGTGGTGCTGGCATGTATCGAAGGCCTGAAGAGCCTGAAGACCCCGGAAGCGTTTGCGAAGCTTCGCGGCAAATCCGTAGAAGAGATTCTGGGTTGATAGGAGGAAGCTTATAATGGCAGAGAAAGTAAAAGTAACATTGGTGAAATCCACCATTGGTGCGATTCCCAAGCATAAGAAGACCGTGGAAGCTCTGGGCCTTAAGAAACTCAACAAGACCGTAGAACTGCCGGATAATGCAGCGACCAGAGGCATGCTCCAGCAGGTAAAGCACCTGATTAAGGTAGAAGAAGCATAGGAGGTAAGCCATGGATTTGTCAAATTTACAGCCTGCTGCGGGCTCAAAGCACAGCGATAATTTCAGAAGAGGCCGCGGTCATGGATCCGGAAACGGAAAAACCGCAGGCAAGGGCCACAAGGGTCAGAAAGCTCGTTCTGGAGCGCCCCGTCCCGGTTTTGAGGGTGGCCAGATGCCTCTGTACCGCCGTATTCCGAAAAGAGGCTTTACCAATATCAATACAAAGATCATCGTCGGCATCAATGTTTCTGTTTTAGAGCGTTTTGAGGACGGCGCGGAAATCACCGTGGCTAAGCTGGTGGAGGAAGGGATTGTAAAGAACCCTAGAGACGGTGTAAAAATCCTCGGTAATGGAGAACTGACGAAGAAGCTGAACGTGAAAGCCAATGCTTTCAGCGCTGCAGCAAAGGAGAAGATCGAAGCGTTAGGTGGTACTGCCGAGGAGGTATAACATGATTAGAACCCTTCGAGATGCATTTAAGATTGCCGACATTCGCAGGCGCCTGGCATTTACCCTGCTGGTGCTTGTGATTGTCCGGCTGGGCAGCCAGATTCCCACACCGGGAATCAATACGGCTTATCTGACGGCCTGGTGGCAAAGCCAGACCACGTCGGCCTTTAACTTTTTTACTACAATTACCGGAACCTCGTTCACGACGATGTCCATCTTTGCGCTGGGAATTTCCCCGTATATCACGTCGTCGATTATCATTCAGCTTCTGACCATTGCGATCCCGAAGCTGGAGGAACTGCAGAAAGAGGGTGCGGAAGGCCGGAAACAGATTACGAAGATCACCCGTTTTCTGACCGTGGCGTTGGCGGTTATTCAGTCCGTCTCTATGGCGATTGGTTTTGGTTCCAATTACCTGACCAATTATACCTGGTACAATGTAATTTTAGTCGCGGTTATTATGACTGCGGGAAGCGCCGTGCTAATGTGGCTCGGCGAGCAGATTACCATCAAAGGAATCGGAAATGGTATCTCGGTTATCTTATTGATTAATATCTTAGATAGCCTGCCCCGTGACTTGATGAGCCTGTATCAGCATTTTGTTATGGGCAAGTCCATCGCCCTGGGCGTTGTGATCACTTTGATCATTGTGGCGCTCCTGATTGGACTAGTCCTATTTGTCGTTTATTTGCAGGGCGGAGAGCGCCGGATTCCGGTGCAGTATGCAAAGAAGATGGTTGGCCGGAAAATGATGGGAGGGCAGTCCTCCAATATTCCGATCAAGGTCAACACCGCCGGCGTAATCCCGGTTATCTTTGCATCTTCCTTGCTGAGTATTCCTTCGATGGTAGCGAGCTTTGCCGGAATCAATACGGTGGCTCCGACCACGACGGCAGGTCACATCATCAAAGGTTTGAGCCAGAGCAGCTGGTGCAATCTGGATGAGCCGATTTATAGTATTGGCCTTCTGCTTTATATTGTGCTGCTGATCTTCTTCGCTTACTTCTATACGTCGATTTCTTTCAATCCTTTGGAGATCGCGAATAATATGAAGAAGCAGGGTGGTTTTATCCCTGGAATTCGTCCGGGAAAACCTACCTCGGATTATTTGAACCATGTTTTGAACTATATTGTATTCATTGGAGCCATTGGGTTGCTGATTATTGCCTTGATTCCAATCGTGCTGTTTGGAATTTTTGGAGTCGGCTCTTCTTTAAGCTTCCTGGGAACATCTTTGATCATCATCGTGGGTGTTATCCTGGAAACCTTAAAGCAGATCGAGTCAATGATGCTGGTTCGGAACTATAAGGGATTTTTGAACGATTAATTGCCGGTACATGAGGAAAGGAGCAGTCTGGTGAAGATTGTAATGTTAGGAGCTCCGGGCGCCGGAAAAGGCACTCAGGCAAAAATGCTGGCAGATAAATATGCGATTCCTCACATTTCAACGGGAGATATTTTCCGGGCGAATATGAAGGAAGGCACACCGCTGGGGAAGAAAGCAAAGGAGTTCATGGATGCTGGCGCCCTGGTTCCAGATGAATTGACCGTAGATCTGGTTTTGGATCGGATTGGTCGCGAAGATTGCAAAAATGGATATATTTTAGACGGTTTTCCCCGCACGATCAACCAGGCGGAAAAATTGACCGAAGCGCTTAGCAGCCAGGGCGGCGACATTGATTTCGCAGTGAATGTGGATGTTCCCGACGAGTCCATCATCAAGAGGATGGCAGGCCGGCGGATGTGCCCAAGCTGCGGGGCCAGCTACCATGTGGTCAATATTCCTCCGAAAAAGGAAGGCGTTTGCGATCGCTGTGGCGCGGATCTGATTACCCGGAAGGATGATCAGCCGGAAACGGTAAAAAATCGTCTGTCCGTATATCATGAACAGACCCAGCCGCTGTATGATTATTATAAGGAAAAAGGCCTGGTGGTGGACGTGGACGGAACAAAGCCCATGGAGGAAGTCTTTAAGGCGATCACAGACCGTCTGGGGGAGTAATTCATGGCAGTAACGATTAAATCCGAAAAGGAAATTGCCTTGATGAGAGAGTCCGGCCGGCTTCTTGCCATTGTCCACGAGGAACTGGGCAAGGCGATCCGGCCGGGCATGACAACCAAGGACATTGACCGTTTAGGGGAGGAAATCATCCGCAGTTTTGGCTGCGTGCCGAATTTCCTCCATTACAATGGCTATCCTGCCTCGATCTGTGTTTCTGTTAACGACGAGGTAGTGCATGGAATCCCAAGCAGGAAACGGTATCTGGAGGACGGCGATATTGTCAGTCTGGATGCAGGGTTGATTTACAAAGGTTACCATTCAGATGCAGCGCGAACCCATGCGGTTGGAGAGATCAGCAAGGAAGCAAGAAAGCTGATGGATGTGACCAGGGAATGCTTTTTTGAGGGTATTAAGTTTGCCAAGGCCGGGTATCATTTGCATGATATTTCCAATGCGATTGCTGCCCACGCAACAAAGCATGGGTATGGGATTGTGGAAGACTTGGTTGGCCATGGGATTGGCACACATCTCCATGAGGAGCCGGAAATCCCCAATTTTTACCAACACACCAAGGGGATTCGTTTGAAGCCGGGGATGACGTTGGCCATCGAGCCGATGATCAACATGGGAACCAAGGATGTGGAGTGGTTGGACGATGATTGGACGGTGGTGACAGCGGACGGCAGTTTGTCAGCCCATTACGAAAATACCGTTTTGATCACAGAGGGAGAACCGGAAATCCTGACTATAAAAGTCCCGTGACGCAGCACGTAGCAATCCGGAGGCTTTTATGTCTGCCGAGACCTACGAAAATTAGGAGGGAGACGGACGATGGATTGTTACAGCGCCGGAAATTTTGTCCGGTCTCTTGCGGGTCACGATAAAGAGAGTGTTTTCATCATTATCCGTGAAGAAGGCAGCTTTGTGTTTGTTGCGGACGGCCGCCTGAGAAGCATAAAGCAGCCGAAACGCAAAAATAAGAAGCATGTACAGCCGATCCGACGAAAGCAGGACGGAGAACTTCTCCGATCTGACGAAGCAGTAAAAAAAGCAATTCAAAGCTATATCAAGGAGAGCAGGGAATGTCCAAAAGCGACGTGATTGAAATCGAGGGGACCGTAGTGGAGAAGCTTCCCAACGCGATGTTCCAGGTAGAACTGGAAAATGGCCATCAGGTGCTGGCGCATATCAGCGGTAAGCTTCGGATGCACTATATTCGGATTCTCCCCGGAGACAAAGTGACGCTGGAACTTTCACCTTATGATTTGTCCAAGGGACGGATCATCTGGCGTGATAAGTAAGGTGGCAGGCTAGGAGCGTCTGGAAAGAAATTCCTAGCAAAACGAAAATAGTTCTTGCTTTATAAAGACAAAGGTGCTATACTATTTGGTGCACTTTTTTGAAAGGAGATACGCAAATGAAAGTCAGAGCATCCGTAAAGCCGATTTGCGAAAAATGCAAAGTGATTAAGCGGAAAGGCAGTATCCGAGTTATTTGCGAGAACCCGAAGCATAAACAAAGACAGGGTTAATTTCGCGAGTGAAAATGGAAGGGCTGAGTCCGTCCTTATTTAACAATGGATTGAGATTATAGAAAATATTTATGGAGGTAGCACACAAATGGCTCGTATTTCAGGTGTTGATTTGCCGAGAGAAAAGCGTGTCGAGATTGGTCTGACCTATATCTACGGCATTGGAAGAGCTTCTTCGACCAAGATTTTGGAGCAGGCAAATGTAAATCCGGATACCCGCGTAAAGGATCTGACGGATGAGGAAGTAAACCGGATTCGTGAGATCATCGAAGCGCATCACATGGTGGAAGGCGATCTGAGAAGAGAAATCGCGCTGAACATCAAGCGTCTGCAGGAAATCGGCTGCTATCGCGGCATCCGTCACAGAAAAGGTCTGCCGGTTCGCGGTCAGAAGACCAAAACCAACGCGAGAACTCGCAAGGGACCGAAGAAAACAGTAGCAAACAAGAAGAAATAAGAGGAGTTTGCGGACTGGACGTAGTCTTTTTCGTGTATAAAAGGCTCTGTTTTTTGTACAGGAAAAAGACTATGGAAAGGCAGTCCGCTTATCCTCAGATTGGCAACTCGACTAACGAAATTTTTTAGAAAGGAACCCATAAGGGAAGGTTAGTTTAGAAATGGCAAAGAAAGTGTCATCTGCAAAAAAAGTGACAAAGAAGCGTGTCAAGAAAAACGTTGAACGCGGACAAGCGCACATTCAATCCTCCTTCAATAACACGATTGTTACCCTTACGGATACACAGGGTAATGCTCTGTCTTGGGCAAGTGCGGGCGGTCTGGGATTTAAAGGTTCAAGGAAATCTACCCCCTATGCAGCACAAATGGCAGCAGAAACTGCTACGAAAGCCGCTTTGGTGCACGGTCTGAAGACTGTCGACGTTTTTGTGAAAGGCCCCGGTTCGGGACGAGAGGCTGCAATCCGCGCCCTGTCCGCCTGTGGTCTGGAAGTAACGAGCATCAAGGACGTAACACCCGTTCCTCATAACGGATGCCGTCCGCCCAAACGTAGAAGAGTATAATTGGAGGTAAAAAAAAGTGGCAGTTAATAGAGTTCCTGTTCTTAAAAGATGCAGAGCTTTGGACTTAGACCCGATTCACATGGGAATTGACAAAAAGTCAAACAGACAGCCCAAAAGAGCCAATAAGAAGATGAGCGAGTACGGCCTTCAGCTGAGAGAAAAGCAGAAAGCCAAATTCATTTATGGCGTTTTGGAAAAGCCTTTCCGTAATTATTATAACCGTGCCGCAAAGATGCGCGGTATGGTCGGTGAAAATCTGATGATCCTGCTGGAGCTGCGCTTGGACAATGTACTGTTCCGCGCCGGTATGGCTAGAACCCGCATGGAAGCTCGTCAGATCGTCGATCACAAGCATGTGCTGGTAAATGGAAAATGTGTCAACATCCCCTCCTACAATGTGAAGGCTGGCGATGTAATTGAAATCAAAGAGAAACATAAAGGTGCTCAGAGATATAAGGATATTCTGGCTGTGACCGCTGGCAGAACCACTCCTTCTTGGATGGAGAGCGATCTGGAGAACCTGAAAGTGACTATCACCGAGAAGCCCACCAGAGAAGTGATCGATGTTCCGGTTGATGAGATGCTTATTGTAGAGTTGTACTCCAAATAATTAGCGGAGCTATGACATCCCCAGACAATCAACCCAGAAGGAGGGGGTAGAATCGTGTTTGAATTTGAAAAACCCAACATCGAAATCGTTGAGATTTCGGAAGATAAAAAATACGGCCGATTTGTAGTAGAACCCCTGGAGCGGGGCTATGGCACCACTTTGGGCAATTCCCTGCGCAGAATCATGCTGTCTTCCCTGCCTGGCGTAGCCGTCAGTCAGGTGAAAATTGACAGCGTGCTTCACGAGTTCAGTTCCATCCCCGGCGTCAAGGAGGATGTGACGGAAATCGTTACGAACCTGAAAGGGCTGGCAATCAAGAACAACAGCGACTCCAACGAGCCGAAGATCGGATACATTGAGTTTGAGGGGGAGGGCGTCGTGACGGCGGCCGACATCCAGGTGGATTCCGATATCGAGATTATGAATCCGGAGCATGTGATCGCTACTTGCAGCGGCGGAAAAGATACGAAGTTTAACGCGGAAATTACGATCACCAGAGGACGCGGTTATGTTAGCGCAGAGCGCAACAAATCGGAGGACCTTCCGATCGGAGTGATCTCCGTGGATTCGATCTATACGCCCATTGAGCGTGTCAATATGACCGTAGAGAATACCCGTGTAGGGAAAATTACGGATTATGACAAATTAACTCTGGATATCTATACCAACGGCACGCTGGCTCCCGACGAGGCGGTCAGCCTCGCTGCAAAGGTGCTCAGCGAACATCTGAACTTGTTCATTGATCTGTCCGAGAACGCCAAGACCGCCGAGGTCATGGTGGAGAAGGAGGACAATGAGAAGGAAAAGGTACTGGAGATGAACATCGACGAGCTGGAGCTGTCCGTTCGTTCGTATAATTGTCTGAAGAGAGCCGGAATCAACACGGTAGAAGAACTGACAAACCGCACGCCGGAGGATATGATGAAGGTGCGTAACCTGGGTCGGAAATCTCTGGAAGAGGTATTGGCGAAGTTAAAAGAACTGGGGCTGGAACTCAATCCCAGTGAGGAATAAATCGGAGGTGAAGAAATGGCACAGTATAGAAAGCTTGGAAGAACTTCCAGCCAGCGTAAGGCCATGCTGAGAAGCCAGGTGACCAGCTTGCTGAACAACGGCAAGATCGTGACCACCGAGGCTAGAGCCAAAGAAGTCCGGAAGATTGCGGAGGGCCTGATCGCCCTGGCAGTAAAAGAGAAGGACAATTTTGAGACTGTTACGGTTACTGCGAAAGTAGCTCAGAAAGATAAAGACGGCAAGAGAGTCAAAGAGACCGTAGATGGCAAGAAGGTTACGGTTTTTGAGACCAAGGAAAAGACCATCAAGAAGGATATGCCGAGCCGTCTGCATGCACGCCGCCAGATGTTAAAGGTACTGTATCCGGTTACGGAAGTGCCGAAGGAGTTGGCTGGCCGTAAGAAAGCGACCAAGGAAGTGGATCTTCCGGCAAAGCTTTTTGATGAGATTGCTCCTAAGTATGCGAACCGCCAGGGCGGCTATACCCGGATCATCAAGATCGGACCTCGCCGCGGCGACGCTGCTATGGAAGTTATTTTAGAGTTGGTATAAGATTTGATAAAAAAGACTTTCGGTTTTAGAACCGGAAGTCTTTTTTCTTTTGGGAGGATGTTGGAAGCAAAATGCCTCTCACCAAGAAGTGTCGGAATAATTTGTAGAGTTTCGGAGCGAGTACTTCTAGGGTTTCGTAAATTTGTAAAAAGCGCTCGCAAAAATAAGAAACTCGCTGCGCTCAAACAGTCTTATTTTTGCTCGCAATACAAATTTCCGGAACCGAAGAAGTACTAACGCTCCTGCAAATACAAATTATTCCGACACTTCTTGGTGAGAGGTCTTTTGTCTCAATGATCCCAGCACCAGAGGTTTTTTCTATCAGGCGGTGATCTGAGAAAAGATCTCCCCGATTTTTCCGGCAAGGATCAGGTCGGCGTGGCTGTCGTAGGGGGTGGGCGTCTTATTGATGAGCACCAAGCGGCTGCCTTGGTAATAGTGGATTAGTCCTGCCGCTGGGTAAACCGCCAGGGAGGTGCCGCCCACGATCATCAGGTCGGCCTCACGGATAGCTTTTATTGCCTGAGCCATGGTTTCCTCATCCAGCGGCTCTTCATAAAGTACTACGTCGGGTTTGAGCATCCCGCCGCAGTGCTTACATAAGGGAATCCCTTCGGCGGCCTTGACATAGGACGCATTGTAACTCTGACGGCATTTCAGGCAGTAGTTGCGATGAACGCTGCCGTGAAGCTCCAGCACATTTTTGCTCCCTGCCGCCTGGTGAAGGCCATCGATATTTTGGGTTATGATGGCGGCCAGCTTCCCAGCAGCCTCCAGCTGAGCCAGCTTTTTATGGGCGGCGTTGGGCTGTGCCTTTAGATAGAGCATTTTCTCCTTATAGAAGCGGTAGAATTCCGCCGGATCTTGGGTAAAGAAGCTGTGACTGATGATAGTCTCCGGCGGATATTGGTAACTCTGATTGTAAAGCCCGTCTACACTGCGAAAGTCGGGAATGCCGCTCTCGGTGGACACTCCCGCCCCGCCGAAAAATACTCCTTTTTGACTCTCATCCAGCCATTTCTGCAAGATTTCTAGTTCGCTCATGGCAAGCCCTCCCTTTGTTGTGATTTTGTTTTTGGATACCGCAAGAGGGGTATCCGATCTTCTCAGAAATTATCATAGAGTAAATGATGTTTGGGGAAATATTGTATCCCATATATTCGCTTTTGGCAAGGATTTTTCGCTATTTTGTGGTAGATCAAGGAGTTTCTTATAAAAACCACTTGAAAAAATCGTGAAATAGTGTATGATTATAACCACAAGTAAAGAGAGAAAACGAGCCCCTTATTCAGAGTGATGGAGACCCAAGGATCGATGATATCACGGCAACCCCTGCGACATGGAAGGTGCCAACCTGAGCGAGAAATCGAACAATAAGAGGATTCGATGAAGCATATTCAACGAGTCCGCTTTTGCGGGCTCGCTTTTTTCTCCCTAGCATTTTTAAGGAGGAGAATCCATGGAAAGAACACTATTTACTTCTGAGTCCGTAACCGAAGGCCATCCCGATAAGATGTGCGATCAAATTTCGGATGCGATTTTGGACGCTCTGATGGAGCAGGACCCGATGAGCCGTGTGGCGTGCGAAACCTTGACCAATACCGGTTTTGTCGTTGTTATGGGAGAGATCACGACCAAAGCTTATGTGGACATTCAAAAGATCGTCCGGGAGACGGTCTTAGACATCGGCTACAACAAATCGGAATATGGCTTTGACGGAAACACCTGCGGCGTTTTCGTTGCCATTGACGAGCAGTCTCCGGATATCGCGATGGGCGTAGACAAAGCCCTGGAGATCAAGGAACATGAGATGAGCGAGGAAGAGATCGGCAATACCGGCGCTGGGGATCAGGGAATGATGTTTGGCTTTGCCTCCAACGAGACGGAGGAATATATGCCTTATCCCATTGCACTGGCCCATAAGCTGGCCCGCCGTCTGACTGAGGTCAGAAAAAATGGTACGCTGCCTTATTTACGTCCCGATGGAAAAACCCAGGTAACTGTGGAGTACGATGAGCAGGGAAAACCAGTGGCATTGGACTGTGTTGTGCTTTCTACGCAGCATGATCCGGACGTGACCCAGGAACAGATCCATCAGGATATCAAAAAATATGTCTTTGATCCCATTTTGCCAGCTTCCATGGTAAATGAGAAGACGAAGTTTTTTATCAATCCCACCGGGCGCTTTGTGATTGGAGGCCCCCACGGCGACAGCGGCCTGACAGGTCGGAAGATCATCGTGGATACTTACGGCGGATATGCAAGACATGGCGGCGGCGCTTTTTCCGGCAAGGACTGCACAAAAGTAGATCGTTCCGCAGCCTATGCAGCGCGCTATGTGGCTAAGAACATCGTAGCGGCTGGCTTAGCGGACAAATGTGAGATTCAGGTATCTTATGCGATTGGAGTAGCTACCCCTACTTCCATCAATATCGATACCTATGGAACGGGAAAATTGTCCAATGCCCGTTTGATTGAAATTATACGGGAAAACTTTGACCTGCGGCCAGCGGCGATTATCAAAACTTTGGATCTACGCCGTCCGATTTATCGCCAGACTGCGGCATATGGACATTTTGGCAGAAACGATCTGGACCTTAGCTGGGAACGTCTGGATAAGGTGGATACGCTGAAAAAGTATTTAGAGCAATAAAAGAAGTGGAAGATAGGAGGTAGCGGCTTGTATTTTGGGGTGGATATCGGTGGTACAACGATAAAATTGGGACGTTTTCAGGGGGAGGGTGTGTTACAGGAGAAATGGGAAATCCCGACCCGGATCGGAGAGAATGGAAAATATATTTTTGATGATATTGCCGCTTCTATCCTAAACCATGCGGTGCAAGCTGGCCTGCATCCTTCGGAGATCAGGGGGGTCGGGATGGGAATTCCCGGCCCTGTATTACCGGATGGTTACATGGAGGTCGGAGTAAATATTGGGGTTCGAGAAATCTATCCATCTAAAGAGCTAAGTAAACGTCTGGGGATTCCTCTGATTTGTTGCGAGAATGATGCCAATGTCGCGGCCCTTGGCGAGTCATGGAAAGGCGGAGGCGCGGGTTTTCGCAGTATGTTTTTGCTTACCATTGGCACCGGGGTAGGCGGAGGCGCTGTTTTGGATGGAAAAGTACGAAAGGGAGCTCATGGGATTGCTGGAGAGATTGGGCATATCACGGTGCGTTTGGATGAAACGGAAACCTGCAACTGTGGAAACCGCGGCTGTTTAGAACAGTATGCCAGCGCTACCGGCATTGTCAGGGAAGCCAAGCGGGTTTTAATGGGAACGACCCGTCCCAGCGTTCTTCGGGAGATTCGGAATCTGACGGCAAAAGATGTAATGGATGCGGCAAAAGCAGGAGATCCGCTGGCCCTTGGCGTGGCTGAGGATGTAGGCGGGTATCTGGCCTGGGCGATGTCCTCTGTCAGTTATATTGTAGATCCGGAGGTTTTTGTGATTGGAGGCGGCGTGTCGGCTGCAGGAGAGTTTCTCATTGATTTAATTCGGAAAAAGTATGATGTGATGACCAAACTCCTTTACCATAAAGCGGAAATCCGTCTGGCGACTTTAGGAAATGAAGCGGGAATCTATGGAGCGGTACGTCTAGTTCTTGGATAAGGGTGAATGCTGCTTGCAGGGATGACAGGAAAAACTTGCAAAATCATCGTTTTCGTTGTAAAATAATTGTGAAGTATGCAGATAAGAGAGGTGACTTCCGATGAGTAAAGAAAAAGTGGATTCTTACAAAGCAAATAAACATAACCGGAAACAGGAAAAGGAACAGGAGCGTTTGAAAGAAAAACGAGAGCTTTTCCTTTGGAAGCTGGGAGGACTGGTATTTGCGATTGCGGTTGTGGTTGCGGTTGTTATGACCGGTGTGAACCAGTACAAGGCGTATCAGGCCAGCCGCCCGGATTATAACCGGACTCAGATGGTGGTCAGCGACATGGCTGGTGTTCTAACGGAGGACACAGCGGAATAAGATAAGAAATCTGGAAACATAATTATGCTGTCATTCCAAACCCAAAGGGAGAGGAATGACAGATTTTATGTGATAGAGACGTCAGTTCGAGACCTTCCTGACGTAAAACAAAACTAAAGGAGAATGAACAATGAAAAAAGAACAAACTGTCCGTTACATGACGACTGCGGCGATGATTGCTGCGCTTTATACGGCTCTGACGCTTCTCTTTGCACCATTTGGGTTTGGCCCAATTCAGTGCCGGATTTCGGAAGCGTTAGTGATTCTTCCGTATTTTACGCCTGCGGCGATTCCGGGCGTAACAATCGGGTGCTTTTTGGGCAATCTTTTTGCTGGCGCTGTGCCCATGGATGTGGTCTTTGGAACCTTGGCCAGCCTTCTGGGGGCGATTGGGTCGTATGCTTTGCGTAGGCATCGCTTTTGGGTTTGCGTGCCACCGATCGTATCGAATACCTTGATTGTACCCTGGGTGTTAAAAATTGCTTATGGCGCTCCGGAATTGGTTCCTTATTTGATGGTTACCGTGGGGATTGGAGAAGTGATTGCCATCGGCGGTTTGGGGACAGTTTTGTTGCTGGGACTGGAAAAATATCCGATGCTTTTTCGGAGATAAGATAGGAAGTGGCGGCATGTATCAGATTGATTTTGATAAACCCATATGGATTCATTTTATCGGTATTGGCGGCATCAGTATGAGCGGCCTGGCAGAAGTTCTGTTGGGACGTGGCTTTCAGGTATCAGGTTCCGATTCGGTAAAATCTGCACTGACAGAAAAGCTGAAAGCAGACGGCGCCAGAATTTTTTATGGGCAGCGTGCCGCGAATATTGTGGATGGGATAGACGCGGTAGTGTATACGGCGGCAGTACATGCCGATAACGAAGAATTTCAGGCGGCCCAAAAGAACGGCATTCCGATGCTGACTCGTGCAGAACTTTTGGGTCAGATGATGCGGAACTTTCCCACCGCTGTAGCTGTGGCGGGTACTCACGGGAAAACCACGACGACTTCTATGGTGACGGAAATACTATTGGCAGGAGACTGTGATCCGACCATTTCCGTAGGCGGTATGTTAGATAGTATCGGCGGTAATATTCGTGTGGGAAAATCCGATCTGTTTGTGACGGAAGCCTGCGAGTATACCAATAGTTTCCTGGCGCTCTATCCAACCATCGGCGTTATTTTAAATATTTGCGAGGATCATCTGGATTTCTTTAAAGACATCCAGGATATTCGGAATTCGTTCCGTCGGTTTGCTGAGCGCATCCCGAAACAGGGACTTTTAATTATTGACAGTGGAATTCCGGATTATCAGGAGATTACAGAAGGGCTTGCTTGCCGGATTTGTTCGATTGGAACGCGTCCGGAAGATGACTTCTGTGTGTCCAATATTACTTTTGACGGTTATGCCAACCCGTCTTTTCTGGTAAAGGAGAAAGACGGAGCGGAATTGTCCTATTCCCTTTCTGTGCCCGGCGAGCACAATGTCTCCAATGCCTTGGCGGCGATTGCGGTAGGAAGAGAGATCGGTTTAGAGCCGGAAACCATTTGCAGCGGCCTTCAGAATTTTACAGGAACCCATCGCCGATTTGAACGGAAGGGAACTTTGGGGGGGATCACGATTATTGATGATTACGCTCATCATCCGGATGAGATTCGGGCAACGCTGACCACAGCCAGAAAATGGAAGGCAGACCGCGTGGTTTGCGTATTCCAGCCTCATACATATACGCGGACAAAGGCGTTGATGGAGGAATTTGCCGATGCGTTATCCCTGGCCGACGCGGTGGTATTGGCGGAGATTTATCCGGCCAGAGAGACGGATACGCTGGGAATTTCTTCCCGAAATCTGGCGGAACGGATCAAAGATCGGGGGACGGAAGTGCATTATTTCCCTTCTTTTGATGAGATAGAAAATTTTTTATTAGAAAATTCTATGAACGGTGACTTGTTGATAACTATGGGCGCCGGAGATATCGTAATTGTTGGGGAAAAGCTGTTAGGGCGGTAGTTATCCACAATATCCACAATTTTATCAACAGGAAAGATGGTTGAAAAAATTGTGGATTTTTTGTCGGAAAATGGTAGTTATCCACGAAATCCACAATATCCACAATCCTTGGAAACCCACGGTTTTACTGGGGTTTTGGGAAAATTGACTATTTTCAAAAGCAGGGGTTTGTGTTATAATGGGAACACTTGGTGAGGCTTGTATTCTTGGGAGCGAATGCCGACAGCGTAAAGGAAGCGCATGAGGAAGCGGGGGAATTTGTTGTGGTATTATTGAAGAACAGGCGGTGGGAACAGACAGCAGTTTCCAACGCTTTTATTGACGGCTATATGGCGGATGCGAATGGGGAATTTGTGAAGGTTTATTTGTATCTGCTGCGTCTTCTTTCGGACAAGGACCAGGAATTTTCGGTATCTTTTTTGGCAGATCGGCTGAACAATACGGAAAAAGATGTGATCCGAGCCTTGAGCTATTGGGAAAAATTAAATCTTTTGGAGCTTCAATATGGAGCCGATGGAAAATTAGAGAAAGTAGCGGTTTTGGATGTGCCGGCTTTAGAGGCGGAGAACATCGCTATTTCCCAGACAGAGCAGATTCTGCAGGTTCCAGCGGCGGAAGAAGAGGCGGCTGCCGCCGTACCGGCGGAGGCCCCGGAACGTCATGTATCGTGTTCCTTGGATTTTCTAAAAAAGATACAAAAGGACGATGATTTCCAGGAAGTGATTTTTGCTGCGGAGCGGTATTTGGGTCGGACCATGTCGGCAAAGGATGTGGAGCTTTTCGGCTACATGAAGGAAACCTTAAAATTTCCCAATGATCTGATTGAATATCTGATCGAGTACTGTGTAGACGGCGGGCATCGGAGCTGCCGCTATATGGAGAGCGTGGCCCTGGGATGGCACAGCGAAGGGATATTGACCTTGCAGCAGGCCAAGGAAGCCAATCGGGCCTTTAAGAAGGAAAATAAGGCGGTTATGAAGGCCTTTGGCATTACCGGAAGAGTATTAGCTCCCGAAGAGCGAAAATTCTTAAATATTTGGCTGCGGGAGGATCAGATGCCGCTGCCTGTTGTAGTGGAAGCTTGCAACCGGACCATGAGAGCGATCCATTCCCCCAGCTTTGAGTATACGGATAAAATTGTAAAAGCCTGGAAATCCGCAGGAATTACGACGGCGGAGGCGGCCAAGGCTTTCTATGAGAGGCAGAAAGTCGAGCGGAAAAAGCCGGAGAAGACGGCTGCGCTCAACCGGTTCCACAATTTTGATCAGAGGGATACAGATTACGACGCGCTTCTCATGCAGGAGGAAAAGGAACTCTATGGGGCTAACAAATCCACAGTATGATAAGATTCGAAGGGATTATGACCGAAAGCAATTGGAGAATCGTGCTGTCCAGGAAGCGCGCATGCAGGAAGTTTATGGAAGACTTCCACGCCTTCGCGAGATGGATGAGACGACAGCGGATTTGGCTTATCAAAGAGCGAAACGGTTGCTTGCGGGCGATCAGGCGTCGGCGGATAAGCTAGCGGGACAGCTTCAGGAAATAAAAGAAGGAAAACAGGTTTTATTAACTTCAGCCGGCTACCCAGTCGATTATCTAGAACTGCCCTTTCACTGTCCCTTTTGCCGTGATACCGGATACGTGGATGGAAAAAGATGCCGTTGTTTTGAACAGGCAATTGTGGACATGCTGTTTTCCCAGCACCCCATCCATGAAAGGCTGGATCAGGAGAACTTTTCTACTTTTTCTTTGGAATATTATGACCGGGAAGCGCCGCCGGGCGGCGGGGAGAGTCCCTATGAACATATGAAGCAGATCCTGGCGCAAAGCAAACGTTTTGTGCAAAATTTTCAGCCGGGGCTGGAAAATCTGCTTTTGACCGGAAGCGCGGGAACCGGAAAGACCTTTCTTTCCAACTGTATTGCCGGTGCATTGATGAAAAAAGGAGTATCGGTGATTTACCTGTCGGCAAATCAACTGTTTGAGGCATTGGCGGATCATGCCTATTCCAGGGAGGAGCCGGAACAGGAAGAATATTATCATTGGGTTTTGGACAGTGATCTGTTGATCGTGGATGATCTGGGTACAGAGTTGAATAATTCTTTGGTCAGTTCAGAACTTTTCTGCTGCCTGAACGAGAGAGAACTCCGAAGGAAATCGACGATAATTTCTACAAATTTGACGATGAACCAAATTCGGGCCAGCTATTCGGAGCGGGTGGCGTCCCGGTTGATGGAGAATTACCGGTTGCTGCGGCTTTTCAATTCCGATATTCGTTTAAAGAAGCGAGAGGAGCGGCTGGGTCTTGCTGTAAACACGAAGGATGGAATCAAAGATGGAGGAAAATAACAAGATGAGCGAGATTACAATAGCTTCTGCAAACGATGAGTTTTCTCATACGCTGCCGGTGGGTCCTTTGGGCCTGGTAGCCCTTCCGGGCTGTGAAGAACTGGCAGAACGGGTGGACGCGTACCTGGCGATGTGGAGAAAAGAGCGCGAGCTGGATTTTAACGGCTATAAAAAAGATTCTTATATGGTGGAGAACAGCCTGCCGCGGTTTGGTTCCGGCGAGGCCAAAGGAGTGCTGAACGCCAGCGTTCGCGGAGATGATTTGTATATTTTGGTGGATATCTGTAATTACAGCCTGACCTACCCGATGTACGGAAAAGAAAACCCGATGTCTCCGGACGATCACTTCCAGAATTTGAAGCGTATTATCGCGGCGGTGGGCGGTAAGGCAAAACGGATTACGGTCATTATGCCGTTCCTTTATGAAAGCCGTCAGCATAAGAGAGCAGGCCGGGAGTCCTTGGACTGTGCCTTGGCTTTGCAGGAACTGGTTTCCATGGGGGTAAGTTGTATCCTGACCTTTGACGCCCATGATCCCCGTGTGCAAAATGCGATTCCGCTCAGTGGTTTTGAGACGATTGTACCGACGTATCAGTTTATTAAGGCGTTGCTGCGTACAGAGAAAGATCTGCAGCTGGACCCGCAGCACATGATGATTATCAGTCCGGATGAAGGAGCGGTTGGACGAGCCATCTATTTTTCGACGATGTTGGGCGGTCTGGACGTAGGTATGTTTTATAAGAGGAGAGATTATACCCGCGTTGTGGGAGGAAAAAACCCCATTGTAGCCCATGAATTCCTGGGAGCCTCTGTGGAGGGTAAGGATGTGGTCATCGTGGACGATATGATCGCTTCCGGCGAGAGCGTTATCGATGTGGCAAAGCAACTGAAGGCTAGAAAGGCTAGAAAGGTATTTGCCTGCGCGACCTTTGGTCTATTTACAGCCGGGATGGAAATCTTTGATCAGGCGGTAAACGACGGGTTGATCGATAAGATACTGACGACCAACGCGATCTATCAGTCGCCGGAAACACTGGCAAGACCTTATTATGCCAGTGTGGATTTGAGTAAATATATTGCGCTTTTGATCGATACGATGAACCATGATATGTCTTTGGAGCCGCTGTTAAATCCGGCGGATAAGATCCAGAAACGTCTGGCAAAGTATAAAGAAAAGCAAGAAGCAAAAAAATCTGAAAATGGATAAATGACCTTAGACTGAGGGAGAAATAGGGGCGCTTCTCATCGACGGATAACCGTCGATGAGAAGCGCCTTTTGTTTTTGGGGTAAGGCGTTTCATACGGTTATCATTAAGCTATGCTTAATAAAAAAGCAAAAACTATGAAATAGACGTTAGGAAAATGAAATGATATTATATGCTTGAACATGAAACTGAATGAAAGGAAGCGTTCATAATGGTAAAGAATACGGAAAATTATCGACGCGTTCCAGTGCTAAGCCCATCGGCTGCTGCTTCTCTCATTCCTTCGGCAGGAACGGTTTGTTTTTGTGGAGCCGGCGGAGGGATTATGGAGCCGACCACGGTGATAGAGGCTTTGGCAAAGCACTTTGACGAATGTGGAGAACCTAGAAATTTAACGATTGTAACGACGACAGGTCTTGGGGATCGGGCGGAGAGAGGCATTTCTCCCCTTGCAAAGGAAGGTCTGTGTAAGCGGGCGATTTTGGGTCATTGGGGACAGTCTCCCAGAATCTGCGAGATGGCGGAGAAAAATCTGATCGAAGGATATAACTATCCCCAGGGAGTCCTCAGCCAGATGTGGAGAGCAATCGCAGCGCACCAGCCCGGTATCATTACTCAGACGGGATTAGGGACTTTTCTGGACCCTAGACAGAAAGGCGCGAAGCTGAACGATGTGACAAAAGAGGATTTGGTTTCTTTGATGGAAATCGACGGAGAGGAATACCTTTTCTACAAAGCTTTCAAGCCGGATGTGTGTGTGATCAGAGGTTCCACCGCAGATGTGGAAGGGTATATTTCCCTGGAGGATGAAGTCACTTTGATGGATGTTCTCCCGATGGCGCAGGCAGCCCATAACAGCGGCGGTATTGTGATTGCCCAGGTAAAGCGGCTTGTGAAGAAAGGAAGTATTCCTCCGAAAGAGGTGAAAGTCCCCGGTTATCTGGTGGATTATCTGGTTGTCTGCGAGGATCAGGAGCCGATCTACGGCGTGAAGGATGCTTCTTACATAGGTGGGCATTATATGGCGGACGAGCAAAGCAGCGAGCCCCTTCCGTTGACGGAGCGCAAGGTGATTGCGAGAAGAGCATTGATGGAAGCAAAGCCCGGTGACGTAGGAAATCTTGGAGTTGGAATTGCAGATGGAATTGGCGCATGTGCTGCGGAAGAGGGGATTGATCAAGCCATTACCCTTACCACCGAGCATGGGGTAAGCGGAGGTGTTACTGTCCAGGGACACGCTTTTGGCGCTTGCGTGAATATGAAATCCATCGTCGATATGCCGGCCCAGTTCGATTTCTATGATGGAGGCGGACTCGATATCTGTTACGTAAGCTTCGCGGAAGTAGATGAGAAGGGCAATGTAAATGTCCACAAATTCAACGGAAAGATTATGGGAACCGGCGGATTTGTCAATATTACTCAAAACAGCAAGAAGGTTGTGTTCTGTGGAACGTTGAAATCCGGAAAACTAAGGACCAAAGTGGGAGACGGCAAGATTGAGATTACCCAGGAAGGGAAATTCGTCAAGATGGTGCGCCAGGTGGAGGAGATCACCTTTAGCAGCGCGGATGCTATCCGCCGGAACCAGGAAGTTCTCTATGTGACGGAAAGAGCAGTATTTCGCTTGACCAAGGATGGCGTTATGCTGACCGAGGTGGCTCCTGGAATCGATATCGAGAAAGACGTTTTGGCTCACATGGATTTCAAACCGCTCTTGGCGGAGAAGATTGGGATTATGGATGAGCGGATCTTTACAGACGTATCCATGAATCTGGATCAGGATTGGTTTCACTAAGAACTAAATAGGTGATAAACCTATAGTTAATAAATTTATATGGAGGAGAAACAATGAAAAAACTTTTAGCAACAGCGCTTGCGTGCACGTTTGTCTTCGGACTTGCAGCTTGTGGGTCCAATACAGAGACGACGCCTGCGCAGACGGAAGCGAAGACAGAGGCGGTAACGACTGCAGCTGCGGGAGAGACCAAAGGCACGGAAGCAGCAGGGGATGTGGAGTTCCCTTCCAAGAACATGTCGGGTATCATCTCTTTCAATCCCGGCGGTGCAACAGACATCATGGCAAGAATTATCTGCCCTGAGATGGAAAAGCTTTTTGGAAAGTCTGTAGTAGTGGAAAACAAAGCTGGTGCGTCCGGCGCAACGGCAACTGAGTTTGTACAGGGTCAGGATGCCGACGGGCATACGATTCTCTTTACTTCGGAAGTTTGTAATATGTGGCAGGCTCTTGGAATTGCCGAGATCGACTGCCTGAAGGACTTGACGCCTCTGATGGTATTCGGAGGTTCGGAAGGTGTTCTGGTTACCCAGCCCGACTGCCCTTATGAGACATATGAAGACCTGATCGCCTATGCTACGGAGCATCCCGGTGAGGTTACGGTAGCTTCCGCAGGCCTTGGCACTAACATCGACGCCTATGTGGAAATGATGAAGGTGGTTCATGGAGTTGAATTCAACGTTGTCGTATATGGAAGCGAAGGCGACTGCCGTACGGCGCTGCTGGGCGGCGAAGTAGATTTTACAATCTGCAATAACTTTACCGCACTTTCCTATATCAAAGATGGTTCCTTCGTATGCAAGGCAATCTTTGGCGATACCGCAATCGAGGGCTATGAAGGAGTTCCGCTGCTGTGTGAGACTTACGAGAAATTCAATGAATTCCTTCCTTGGGGATCTTACATCCTTTGCTTTGTTCACAAGGATACCGATCCGGCAGTTGTAGCCAAGCTGGAAGAAGCTTTGACTACCGCGTACAACAGCGAGGCGTTCCAGGAGTATCTGACCACCAACGGCGTGCTTGGCTATGGTTTGGCCGGCGATGACGCAGCTGCCTATATTGAGAACAGCAGAGCCATCCAGTGGTACCTGTACTATGATTCTGGTATTGTAGACCTGAATCCGGCTGATTACGGTGTTGAGCGTCCGCAGGCTTAATGGTAGGATGAAATAGTAGACAAGAAAAAAGAAGAGCCATCCAACAAGTGTTTCGCCAATGGATGGCCCTTCTATATCTAGCGGAGTGAAAAGTCGCGGTTTTTTTCAACGAAATGGATGAACGATGCGGCTGCCGGTGTCTGGATATAGGGTTCGTCCAGATAGCACATGTATAGATATCTACTGGTGGGAGCTCCTTCTACCGGCAATTTAACAATATCGAAAGAGTCTAACAGTGGGGAGTCTGGTATAAATCCTATTCCAAGATTAGCGGCCACCATACCCGCTAGCGTGGTTTCCTCCTTTACCTCATAGGTGGGGTGGATGAGCGTGTGGTTTGCCTCAAAAAACTGCATGGTCATGTTATAAAGCGTGTGACTTTTTTTGAATGAGATAAAGGGGTAGGGCTCAAGATCTTTGCAGGTTATCGTACGAAGTTTTAAAAGAGGATGATTTTTTGTAACGGCAAGAATAATATTCTGGCGGAAAACCGGAACAAATTTGAGATCCGGAATATCACGGAAATACGTTCCAAAACCAATATCACATTTTCTCTCCCTTACGGCTGTAATAATTTCAGGAGAATCTCCCTGAAGCGTATTGAATGAAATGCTGGAGTGATTCGGCAATTGGAGAAAATTGTGCATGAGAGCGGGGAAGAAGATGCTTCCTACAACAAAGGTGAAGCCGATATTGATATTTCCTCCGATCCCTTTGGAAGCCAGAATCAGATTTTCCTGGGCGATATCTAAGGAATGAAGGGCATAATTGACTTGCTGCCAATATTCTTTTCCCAGCCTTGTAAGAAAAATATTGCGTCCGCGTTTCTCGAAAAGGCGTACGTTTAAGTCTTCTTCCAGTTTGGCGATGGTTTGATTTAGGGCAGACTGTGTAATATGCAGCTCTTCCGCGGCTTTGCCGTAATGTTGGTATTGTCCAAGAACATTAAAATAATAAAGATAATTTAAATTCATAACTTCCCTCTTCGATTTATGTGAGTTGGTGGTTTATAATTTTAATATAACACGAAAGGAACAGGAGGGCTATAGAAAAATGAGCAAGAGAGAAAGAGATACGTTTGCGTTTCGTGAATATCTGGTTATCGTCTTATTCATGATTCTGACGGGCGTATTGATAAAAGAAGCAATCAGCATTTATTCAAAGGTTCCTAAGATCAATGGACCGGGCACCCTGCCTCTGATATTATTGGGAATCATGACGATCTGTATTTTGATTACGCTGATTATGGCGCGCCGGGAGATTCCTGAGGACAGAGAGAAATATACGAATAAAGGGAAATTGGTTATCGATTCGATTCGAGAAGGCTTTCCTTTGGACGTTACGGGATTCCTGGTCATTACAGTCGGGTATCTGTTGATTCTGGGAAAGGTCAATTACATCATCGCGACTACCTTATTTATGGTTGCGCAGATGCTCTTTCTGATAAGGAAAAAGCTGAGCGTAAAGATGGGGATCAAACGTGCAATTATAGCAGTTGTAACAACGCTTGCCTGCTACCTGATTTTTGCGAAAGTGTTTTTAGTTACTTTACCTTAAGAGGAGGAAAAAAAGATGTCATTTGCTGAGATTTTTTCCAATGTAGGGATTATATTTCAAGATCCCTGGCTGATACTTTTGGTGGCTGCCGGCATCTGGGTAGGCATGTATGTGGGCGCAATCCCTGGCCTGACCGGCACCATGGCTGCATCCTTGTTGATTTCGTTTACTTACACCTGGGACGTTCTTCCTGCTCTTGCGGTGATGGTAGGCGTCCATGTTGGATGTGCATACGGTGGTTCCCGTGCGGCGATCCTGATTAATATTCCCGGCGCGCCCTGTGCCATCGCCACTGCCTTCGACGGGTATCCGATGGCGAAGAAGGGACTGGCGGCAAAAGCGCTGGTCACGACCTTGGTGCAATCCGTTCTCGGCGGTATCCTTGCAACGGTGATTTTCCTTGCGGCAACGCCGCTGATCTCCAAGATTGCCCTTCAGTTTGCTTCCAGAGATTATCTGATGCTGGCGATGATGGGACTGCTGCTGGTGGCGACTCTGGGAAATGGGTCCACATGGAAGTCCTTGTTTAGCGGAGCTTTGGGCCTGCTGATCGGATGTGTGGGAATGGATGCAACCTTTGGAACAAAAAGATTTACCTTCGGAATCACGTACCTGCAGTCTGGTATTGGATTTGTGGTTGCTATGATCGGCTTATTTGGTTTTGCAGAGATTTTGATGCAGGCCAGAGATATTCAGACCACTGCCATCGTGAAACAGGATGTAGATAAGCTCAAAATTGATTTCCATGAGATTCGCAAACACTGGAAATTGACGCTGACTTCTTCGGTGATGGGCGCATTTATCGGCGCGCTGCCTGGAACCGGCGGAGATATCGCCGCGCTCTTTGCCTATGATACGGCAAAAAGAATGACGAAGAATCCGGAAGTTCCTTTCGGAGAAGGCGCCATCGAAGGGCTGATTGCTCCGGAATCCGCAAATAATGCTACCGTTCCCGCCGCTTACATTCCCATGCTGACTCTAGGCATTCCGGGAGACGGATATGCGGCCATCGTCATTGGCGCTTTGTACATCCATGGACTGAATCCTGGTCCCACGCTTCCGTCTACCAATCCGGAGATTGTCGGCGTGATTGCCGCCTGCTTGATTCTGTCCAATATATTCCTTCTGATTGCAGGATTTACCGGTATCAAAGCCTTTGCAAAGATCGTGGAGATTCCAAAGAGTATTCTTCTTCCGATTATCGCCACTCTGTGTGTCATCGGTTCCTTTGCACTGAACAGAAGCATGGTGGATGTGTGCATCATGGTTGGCTTTGGTGTTGTTGGTTATATCATGAGAAGACATGATTTCCCGGTTGCTCCGATGATTTTGGGCATCATTCTCTGCCAGCTCTTTGAATGGAATTTCCGGCGTATGCTCCAGCTGAGCCACAATAACATGGGAGAGGCGTTGGCGGCTATTTGGGGAAGCCCTATTTCGACCATCCTGTTCATTGCCTTGATTGCATCGATTCTGGTGAAAACACCGGTGTGGACAAAGCTGAAATCCTGCTTCCGAAAAAATAAGGAAAACTAGTGCGAGAGGAGATTCGGAAACCATGGAGACTGTATTAGTAGAAAAAATCGGGCAGGTCATGCATATCACCATGAACCGACCGGAAAAGAGAAACGCTTTCAGTAATTTACTGTGGAAGGAATTCAGCGACGCTCTGGTTCAATTCGACGAAGACGACAGCATGCGCGTTGCCATTGTAACAGCAAACGGTCCCTGCTTCTGCGCGGGTTCCGACATCAAGGAACTGGCGCTTGGAACGCACAAAGCCCCGGAAGGAAGAGAGGACTGGGGCTTTGCCGGCCTGACCCGTCATACCTATAAAAAGCCCATCATTGCCTGCGTTCACGGAGCCGTATATGGCGGCGGCCTGGAACTGATGATGGCTTGCGATCTGGTGGTAGCCGTAAGAAGCGCAAAATTTGCGCTTCCGGAACCGACCATTGGCGCTATGGCGGAGAATGGATTCATCAATGTGATCAATCAGATTCCGTATCGGATCGCTCTGGAATTGTTGTTTACCGGCGAGCCCATTGACTCGGAACGGGCTTGGAATATCGGGCTCATCAACCGAATCGTGGAATCTGAGGAGGAGCTTCTTCCCGAGGCACTCAAAATCGCAGAAAAGATCTGTCAGATGGCACCGCTTCCCATCGAGTTTTCCAAGGAAGTTGCAACCAGATGTCAGGGACTGCCAAGCAAGGCCCCGTCCGCTGCCTGGGATGTTGTGGATGAGGTCGCGGTAAAGTTGTACGCAAGCCATGATTTTGCCGAGGGCACCAATGCTTTTCGGGAGAAAAGAAAACCTGTCTGGACCGGAAAATAGTGGAAGTGTAGGGAGTGGAGAATGAACAAAATTACCTGGGGAATGATCGGATGCGGGGACGTTACGGAAGAAAAAAATGGTCCTGGACTTTATCTGAATGCCAATAGTGAATTGCGCGCAATCACAAATCGAACCTATGAGAAAGCATTGGATTGGTCAAAACGCCATCATCCGTGCGTGGTATATAAGACTGTAGATGAACTGATCGCGGACCCCCAAATCGATATCGTCTATATCGCAACAACGCCTGACTGCCATATGAAATATGCCATTCAGTGCGCCAATGCGGGAAAGCATGTATATATTGAAAAGCCAATCGCCATGTCCTATGAGGAGGCGGTTGCCATCGAGGAATGCTGTAAGCGCAACAACGTAAGCGCTTTTGTCGCCCACTATCGCCGTGGCTTGCCGCAGTTTATCAAGGCAAAGGAATTGTTGGAGACAGGAGCCATCGGAACCCCGTTGTCTGTTCAAATCACATCCCTCTTTCAGGCGCAAAGTCTGGAAGGGTGGAGAAGCCAGGCAAATACCTCCGGGGGCGGTCATTTTTTCGAGGCGGATATTCACGGGATGGATATCATTGATTATCTCCTTGGCGCTTATCGGGAAGTCTTTCTTACGGCAAATCCTTTTCCGGAGAAAAAAGAGATTGAGAGAAGCGTCTCGGCGGTATTTCGCTGGGACAATGGGATGATTGGCAGCGGAACCTGGTGTTTCGATACAGAAAAGGACGAAGACTGCGTGAAAATCTATGGGACAGAGGGAAGCCTTACCTTTGGCGTATTTGATTTGTCTCAGCCTTTGGTTCTGTCTCAAGGCGGAAAGACAACGTCCCTTACCTTTGACATTCCGGCTTATGTCGGAATGCCCCATGAAAAGCTAATCGTAGATACGCTGCTCGGCGTCTGTGAGAGAAAAGATATCTGCACACTGGAGAATGCGATGCGGACTTTGAAAATCACTGATGCCATGCGGACTGCCAAGGACAGCGGTAAAACCGTGCGGATCGAAAATGAAAATTAGACAGTTAAATTGTTAACACCCATTAAGCGTATCCCCAAACGAGAAATTTTTACCTTCCTCGTTTGGGGATATTTTTTGTTGATAAAGGTGCGTGCGGTTTAGGGAGAGGTACATTCATAAAGCTGCCCTTGCCGAATGTTATGCTCCTGAAAATATCGATGGATTTCGTTTAACACCCGCTTTTTGTCGGCGCTCCAAGCCGGCGCTAAGAGCAGCCGTTTGGGTCCGTCGCCGGTCAGCCGGTGGACAACAGTTTCGGGAGATAGACGCCTCAAACAGCCGGCGAGAAGGGGCAGATATTCTTCCAGGGAAAGAACCGGGAACGGTTCCTTCTGATAAAGAACGCCCAAGTCTGTTCCATCTAGTACATGGAGGAGCTGAAGCTTGATTCCGTCAATGGGAGCAGCGGGGCCGTGCTGGGAGAGATACCGGATGGTGGCGGAAACCTCTTTTTCTCCTTCGCCGGGAAGCCCTAGAATCACGTGGGCGATCACTGGGATACCGAGAGCGTGAAGTCTGGTCCAGGCATCGGAAAAGCAGGAGAGTGGATAGCCGCGCCGGATAAAACGGGCAGTCTCTTCGTGGATGGTTTGAAGGCCCAGTTCCACCCAGACTGGTTTGCGGCGCTTGAGACGCGCGAGAAGATCGAGTACTTCTGGGGATAGGCAATCGGGCCGGGTGGCAATGGAGAGAACCGCGATTTCCGGGCGGGAGATTGCCTCAGTGAAGATTTCTTCCAGATATTCGATGGGGCCGTAAGTATTGGTGTAGGCTTGAAAATAGGCGATATAGCGGCCGCCGGAAAATTTGCCCGCCACCCGCTTTTTTGCGTCGTCGATTTGTCCGCCGATGGAAAGCCCGGCGGGGGCGGCAAAATCCCCGGAGCCGCCGGCGCTGCAAAAGATGCAGCCGCGGGTATCCAGGGTTCCGTCCCGGTTCGGGCAGCTAAGGCCCGCGTTCAGGGAAAGTTTATATAATTTTTCACCGAATTCTTTCCGGCAGTAGTCGTTTAAGGTGTAGATATTCGTCGTCATTTTTCTATTATAAGCCCTTTGATGGGTAAAGTCTATCTTTCTGGAAGGGAAGCAGGTCTTTTTCTCGACGGAACGTAGATTGCGCCGGCGGGATGATTTTATTATAATATCTTTAGCTGGCAAGGATACCTTCCATTGACAAGGGCATACGCGGTCAGGGAAGGTACCTTGTCAATGGAAAAGATGTACGAAAAAATATAGAAGGGGACTCGATGGATACGAAAAAAATAGGCGCGTTGATCGCGGGATTGCGGAAGGAAAAGCAGATGACCCAACGAGAGTTGGCGCAGCTCTTACATGTCAGTGATAAAACGATCTCTAAGTGGGAACGGGGGATCGGCTGTCCGGATATCTCTCTGTTACCGGAGCTTTCCGAAGCCTTGGAGGTAGATATGACCAAGTTGTTGTCCGGAGAATTAAATCCCCAGGAAAAAATGGGAGGTAACATGAAAAAAACGAAGTATACGGTCTGTCCAGTTTGTCACAACTTGATTCTTTCCACGGGAGAAGCGGAAATAATCTGCTGTGGGAGGAGGCTGTCTCCCATGGAAGCGAAGAAGGCGGAAGCGGGAGAAGCGTTAAAGGTGGAAGTGGTTGAGGACGAATGGTATATTACATCCGATCATCCTATGACCAAAGAGCATTTTATTACTTTTTTGGCGTTTGTTACTGGGGAACGTTTGGTATTGATGAAGCAGTATCCGGAGTGGAATTTGCAGGCCCGCATACCAAAGCGGGGCCATGGGATGCTGATTTGGCACTGTACGCAGCATGGATTGATGTATCAGCTGTTATGAAAATAGGAGTAGGTAATGCTGCTGATCGGAGCTGATTTTTCCCGGACGGAATGGAGGGGAAAGGGCAGGCATGTAGAATTTCTGATTCAGAAAAGATCGGACGCATTACGGCAACTAGTAATCTGGAAGCAAGGCCGCTTATGATCGACTCTCTGAAATAGATCCATACAGCATCAAAGATTTAAAGCAGTTCCACGGAATTATGACAAAATATGTTGTGGAGGAGTCGGGTGACTTCCGCCTGGGTGAAGAAGGTGTATTTAACGGTGAACCGTGCATTTTTATGGCGCCGCCTGCACGTGACAGCGTTCATCCATTGATTCTGAGCAGTGTATTTCATTATGAATTTGTCTTTATTCATCCGTTCTCGGATGGGAATGTAACACAGAGACACTTGCAGAAAGCGGCGTAACAGCGGCAAACTGCTTTGTATATAAAATTGAATAGCGAACATGCCAAAGGACATTTCATCTTTTATTCAGGTGGATGTCCTTTTGAAATTTAAGGCAAATTGACATTTCCATAAAATGTGATATAATATAGACGAATAATAATGAGAAAATCCGAATATAATATATCAGACGGGAGGCTGGGGTATGCGAAAAACTTATATAACTTTTGTGTGTGAACAATTAGCAGTGGTGCCAACAGGGATGCCAATTTATACGGGGCAGATTGCAAAGAAGATTGCAGCGATTTATGATTTGGCAGAAAAAGAAGCGGCGGCAGCGGCGGCAGTTGCAGTAAAGCGTGTGCTGGACGGAAAACTTTTACCGGAGCTTCGGTGTTTCCAAAAAGGAATTTACTATCGTACAGCAATGACGCCTTTTGGTGAAACGGGAATTAACAAGGAAAAGTTGATTGCGGATAAATACTTGTTGCCGGATATTGGGTATGAAACTGGTTTAACAACTCTTCATCGTATGGGACTGACTTCCCAGATGCCACGGGAGCGTGTATTGGCGACCAATGCGGCGAAAGATTGTATGAGAACAGATAAAAAACTTGGTGTTGTGATTCGACCGCCCAAGACTCCTGTCACAGCAGAAAATAAAGAATATCTGCAAATACTTGACGCATTGGATTTGTTAGAAAAAGCTCCGGTAGATGAAGAACATCCTTATGAGATTATTGCAGACTATATTCAGAAGAAAGGGTTGAAATATAAAGTTCTGCTGGCATTTGCTGATCTTTATTATAATCATAATACGGTATTGTGCCTTGCACATACCGCAAGTATGGGAGGAACTATGATATGAAATTACATGAAGATAAAGATGCGTTTGGCCTTTTGCTTGAAAACATACATGAAAAGACAGGATATCGGACAGATGTGCTGGAAAAGGATTATTATGTTCTGCTAATCTTGCAGGAACTATCCAATTTTCAGGCAGACGGGCTTCAGGCTTATTTCAAAGGCGGAACAGCCCTTTATAAAGCACTGAAAACGACCAACCGTTTTTCCGAAGATATTGACCTCTCCGTTGATACCAGAGGATGTAGCAGGACACAGAACGATAAACGTCTGGAACGTGCAGCCAAGAAGTATGTTTCCCTTCCGAGGGATGCGGCACAAGGGAAAACAAACCGTTCTGAGGTGATTGCGGTTTACACATATGATCCTGTTACTGCTTTTGATGCAGACGATGCACTGCAACGTTTTGGCAAACTGAAAGTGGAAGCAACTTCTTTTACGATTAGTGAGCCGGTGGAGAGTTTAGAAATATCTGCGATGCTTTACAATCTGGCGACAGAGGAACAAAAGAAGATTCTTGAAACAGTGTATGATGTAAAGCCATTTTTTATCCAAACCATCACTTTGGAACGAATTTTTGTTGACAAACTTTTTGCTGCGGAAGCGTATGTTCGTCATTCTTCCATAAATCATCGAGCATTTGAAGCGGCAAAGCATATCTATGATTTAGCGGTTATTGCAAAGCATCCGAAAGTATCTGCGTTGTTATCAGATTCAGATAAATTAAAGCGCCTTTTGGAGATTCGTATGAAAGAAGAACAAGGACGCCTTGACGGAATACCTGGCATTGTTCCGACAGAATTTATATTCTTTACACAGGCTGGAGATAATAGCGATGTCCGCAAAGCGTATGAAACCATGCAGAACCAATATGTCCTCAGAGAACAAGATCGAATTGAGTTTGAGACAGCGGTAAAAACTCTGATGAATATTCAGAAGAGCTTATTGAAAAATCCTGCATGGGCAGACTTTCATAATACAACAATTTAACAAGTTGGGAGATTTATAAATAGTTTTCCTATCCCCATCGTCCCATTCCCAGATGGGAATGGGAGAATGGCGAGATTATGGCATAGCGCTATTCTAGCTAAATGGAAGCCGATCTTTGAATTCATTCCGATTGAAAGTCAGATTGAAAAATTTCAGGATGAGTATTACGATGCGATTGCCAAATGTCATGTTTGAGGTCATGGAATACGATATTCCATATACAAGTAAAACGCTTATGGAAAAATTGGGACTGAAATCAAAAGAGGGATTTCGTAGAAATTACCTGCGGCCGGCAGTTGAAAGGAATTTTGTCCGGATGACGATTCCGGATAAACCGAATAGCAGAAATCAGAGATATGTGAAAGTTTGATTGACAAATCTCCAATCTTATCTTATACTGAAAAAGTCAACTGAATAGGGGAGCTTATAAATAGGCTGAGAGGAAGTTGAGAACTTCGACCCATATACCTGATTTGGATAATGCCAACGTAGGAAAGAACGTGGAAAGATAGCGGGAGATGCGCATGGCATCTTCCGTTTTTGCGTTCAACGGGTATAAAAAGACGAGAGTGAGCCAAAGGTTCATGAAGGGGTACACCACCGCGGGTGTATTCTTTCGTGAACCTTTTTTTATTCCATAGGAAATTTCGCTGAAATTTCCTATGGAATAAAAAGCGCTCCGCTAAGGATGCACAGGGTCTGCCCCAGCGAAGCGAGGGTACGAGCGCGAAAGGAAGATGCCGCCGATAGCGGCTGCGCTCGGCGCGAGAATTTCGCAAAGCGAAATTCTTTCTTGCCCTATAGGAGATTTTCTGGAATTGTTTCTAGAAAAAAGCTATGCGATGGATCACACTACAACAAAAGGAGGAATGGAGAATGATTACAGTCAATGGAATCGAGGATTCAGAAGGAGAAGGCAAGTTGTTGGTAGAGTATCTGCAGGAACATGGCTACGATCCTGCTCGAATTGCAGTGGAACGAAACGGAAGCATTTTGCCCCGTTCCCAGTATGGCCGAACCTGGCTTGAGGTGGGAGACGTATTGGAAATCGTACATTTTGTGGGAGGAGGTTGAGAAAGTGGAAGAGAAAACGATACAGATGAGGCCAATGGAAGCGGAATTTGACAAGGCGTTTTCCAAACGCCATGGACTAGAAATTCAGAGAAAACTAAAGGCGACCCGAATCGCGGTATTTGGGCTCGGTGGCTTGGGGTCTCACACAACATTTTATCTGGCCCGTATGGGGGTTGGATATTTGCATCTGATTGACTTTGACCGGGTAGAGTTTGACAACCTACATCGCCAGCAGTACCGGCTGTGCCACGTCGGAGAGTATAAAACCGAGGCGTTGGCATCGCAGCTTCGGGAAATCAATCCTTACATCCAGCTGAAACTGGAGTCGGTACAGGTGAACAGGGAAAACGTTCTGGCCCTAATCGCAGACTCCGATTTGATCTGTGAGGCCTTTGATGACCCGGAAGCAAAAGCTATGCTAGTAAATGCTGTTCTTGAATGGGCGCCGGAAAAGCAAATCATTGCATCTTCTGGAATGGCAGGCCTGGATAGTGGAAATACGGTGATAACAAGAAAGGTATCAAAAAATTTTTATTTGTGCGGCGACGGTGTATCCGAAGGCCATCATGGAAATGGGCTGATGGCGGCGCGGGTTGGCATCTGCGCGGGGCACCAGGCGTTGACAGCCGTACGCTTGGCTTTAGAACTGGAAAAATAAAAAAGAAAAGAGGAAATGTGCAATGAAAACACAACAAGCAGACCAGTGGTTTCTAGGAGAACATGGGTTTCACTCTCGCTTTATCTTGGGTTCAGGAAAGTATTCAATGGAATTGATTCAGGCCGCCGTAGGGCAGGCAGGCGCAGAGATTGTCACTTTAGCTTTGCGCCGGGCCAATCCAGGCGGCGCGACAAATATTCTGGATTATATTCCAGACGGGGTTACCCTGCTCCCCAATACTTCTGGAGCCAGAACAGCAGAAGAGGCGGTGCGCATCGCCCGATTGGCAAGAGAAGTAGGCTGTGGAGATTTCATCAAACTGGAGATTATTCGGGACAGCAAGTATTTGCTGCCGGATAATACAGAGACCATTCGTGCCACAGAAATCTTGGCTAAGGAAGGGTTTATTGTCATGCCGTACATGTACCCGGACTTAAATGCGGCCAGAGATCTGGAAGCCGCCGGCGCGGCTTCTGTGATGCCTCTTGGCGCGCCAATTGGTTCGAATAAGGGGCTATGTACAAAAGACTTTATTCAGATTTTGATCGATGAAATTGATCTGCCCATCATTGTAGACGCGGGCATCGGCCGCCCGTCTCAAGCTTGCGAGGCGATGGAGATGGGAGCAGCCGCAGTCATGGCGAACACAGCGATCGCTACGGCGGGGAATATTTCTCAAATGGCCGAGGCGTTTCGAAAAGCAATCGAAGCTGGCAGGAGCGCATATCTGGCTGGACTAGGGCAGGTGGTGAACGACGGCGCTTCCGCTTCTTCGCCCTTGACAGGATTTCTCCATTCGGAAGGGAGGGAATAATTGACCATGAGGCAAATCAATGAAAGTATTTTAGACGATACTATCCGGGAACACTTAAAGGAAAGGCGGATTAATCACATGGAATATTTGCCTGGCATGGAAATTTTGAATTCTGACATGCTGGATCAGGTGGTTTCCGGCAGGGAGGCATATAATTACAATAAATATACTGCCGATGATGTGCGCCGGGCGCTGAAACGGGAGAATCGTACGTTGGAAGATTTTTCCGCGTTGCTTTCCCCGGCGGCGGCCTCCTTTTTAGAAGAGATGGCGCAACGAGCGCAGCAAGAGACACGGAAGCACTTTGGCAATACGGTATATCTGTTTACTCCGATCTATATTGCGAATTATTGTTCGAATTACTGCATTTACTGCGGATTTAATTGCCATAACAAGATTCGTCGTGCCGGTCTGACGGTAGACGAGATTGATAAAGAAATGCAAAAAATTGCGGAGACCGGGTTGGAAGAAATTTTGATCTTGACAGGCGAAAGCAAAGAAAAATCCGATCGCAACTATATAGGGGAAGCTTGCAAGATTGCCCGCCGTTATTTTCGAGTTGTTGGGCTGGAAGTATATCCGATGAATACGGACGATTATCGGTATTTGCACGGCTGCGGCGCCGATTATGTTACGGTATTTCAGGAAACCTATCACGCGGATCAGTACGAAACTCTCCATCTGGCAGGGCCGAAACGGATTTTTCCCTACCGGTTTTATGCCCAGGAACGCGCAATTTTAGGCGGGATGCGCGGCGTTGGGTTCGCGGCGCTTTTGGGGCTGGATGATTTTCGAAAAGACGCTTTTGCCACAGGGCTGCACGCTTGGCTTTTGCAGCGAAAGTACCCCCATGCAGAAATTTCTTTTTCTTGCCCGCGTCTGCGGCCAATCGTCAATAATGAGAGAATCCATTCACAGGATGTAGGAGAAGCCGAGCTTTTGCAGGTAATTGCTGCCTATCGCCTTTTTATGCCCTATGCGGGAATTACGGTTTCCACCAGAGAATGCGCCAGGTTCCGCGATCATGTGATGGGGGTGGCGGCTACAAAGATTTCTGCGGGCGTCAGCACTGGTGTGGGAAGTCACTCGGAGGAGGTGGAAGATAAGGGAGACAACCAGTTTGAAATATCGGATAGCCGTGGTGTGGAGGCTGTCTGCAAAAGTCTGAGAAGTCATGGACTTCAGCCGATTATGAGCGATTATCTTTACGTATAAAGAGGCGTTTTTCTTAGCCTGATTTTGGAAAAATCTCCAAATTACCGCTTGCTTTCCCGTCCAAAATATGATAAAATAACAAACCGTGACATATTAGACACATCCTTGCTTCCTGTTTGTCAGGAGGCCAGAGACCACAAGGAGGTAGAAGCATGAACAAGTACGAATTAGCCGTTGTTCTCAGCGCCAAGCTTGAAGACGAGGAGAGAGCAGCAGCCCTGGAAAAGGTAAAGGGCTATGTTACTCGTTTTGGCGGCACGGTAACCAGCGTAGACGAATGGGGTAAGAAGAAATTGGCTTACGAGATTCAGAAGATGAAAGAAGCCTATTACTATTTCGTTCATTTTGAGGCTGACGCTGCTTGCCCTGGCGAAGTGGAGAACCATATTCGTTTGATGGAGCAGGTCATCCGGTATTTATGCGTAAAGGAAGAAGCATAAAGAAAAGGAGCATTGCATGAATAAAGTCATTCTGATGGGAAGATTAACCAGAGACCCGGATATCCGTTACAGCAACGGAAGCAATGGCCAGATGGCGATTGCGAGATTTAGTCTGGCGGTGGACCGCCGGTTTAAACGTGCCGGTGATACTGCGGACGCGGACTTCTTTAACTGTACCGCTTTTGGCAAACAAGCGGAGTTTGTAGAACGGTATTTGAAACAGGGAACGAAGATTCTGATCAGTGGTCGTATTCAGAACGACAACTACACCAACAAAGAAGGACAGAAAGTTTTCAGCGTACAGGTGATTGCGGAGGAGATCGAGTTTGCCGAGAGCAAAAACGCTTCCGCAGGAAATGCCGGCGGATATGTTCCGTCCGACCGCCCTGCGCCCAGCCCGGCGGCCGCTGTGAACGACGGATTTATGAATATTCCGGACGGCGTGGAAGACGAAGAGCTTCCGTTCAATTAAAATAGGAGGTTTTCAATCATGGCTTATAATAAAGGCGATAAGGCAGACAGCCCGATGAAGAGACGCGGCGGCATGCGCCGGAGAAAGAAAGTCTGCGTATTCTGCGGCGAAGAGAATGCGGTAATTGATTACAAGGATAGCAACAAGCTGAGAAAATATGTTTCTGAGAGAGGAAAAATCCTTCCCAGAAGAATTACCGGTACTTGCGCGAAGCACCAGAGAGCTCTGACCACGGCTGTAAAGCGTGCGAGACACGTTGCCCTGATGCCTTACGTTCAGGACTAACGAAGGATTCGGCAGAAGATCATAGGAAAAATTATAAATGGGGACGGTTGCAAAAAACGGCAGCCGTCCTTTTTATTCTATAGGGTTCAGGTGTCAACACGTTTCCCACAGAGATCTTTCTCCCCCAACATCCTCCTATAGAACAAGAAAGTACTTGTGGTTGCCAGCTTGCTGTGTTATAATGACACCGAATAAAATCTAGGGTTTTCAGTGCCTGCGAGACTTATATCGCGGGGTAAAAGGGAATCAGGTGAGAGTCCTGAGCGGTCCGGCCACTGTAAGCGGGAAATGAGGCTATGAAATGCCATTGCGCATTGCGTGAGAAGGTTTAGCCAAGTGTTGATCCGCGAGCCAGGAAACCTGCTGAAAATGTCAGTGAACAGCTTCCGGAGAAAGCATTTATTCACGTTGTGTATTGGAATGAGCCATGGCTGATACATCAAGACGTCTGCTTCCTTAACAGAAGCAGGCGTCTCTTTTATTATGAAAGCTCCGGACGGCGGCCATGTGGATGGCGTATTTATACGCCTATCCACATGGACATCGGACGGGCTAACCCATATGAGCAAGTAGGGCGATAGCCCGAATTGCGAATATGGGGTAGAGATTGCGAGAGTCCGAAGGACGGAGCAATCTGCTTTCATAAGAAGAAAAGCTCCGCTAAGGATCGCACTGTGGCGGAGCGAGATGAAAGGTATCAGCAGCAAACGTGAATTGGACCACTGACGGGGACGAGCCGCCCTCTCTACGGCTAGATGGCGCAGGAGGCGCAAAAGGAAAAATGAGAAGAAACGGGAAACGTATTCTAGCATTATTTTTGTCATTGCTGATGCTATTCCCCCCAACAGCATCAGCCAGGGCAGAGGAATCCATTCTTTTGCCAGGAAGCGGAGACGCACAGGCTCTTTTGACAGCAATAGAAGAAAAGGAGCAAGTCGAAGAGGAGGAGATAGTTCCCTCCCAGGAGGAAGTGCCTGCGGTAAAGGATTCTAAGGAGGAGCCTGTTACAGAAGAGGCCTCCTTGAAAGAGACGGAAAAAATAGACGATTTGACGCCAGCGCTTGAAGAAACATCTATTGAAGAACCGTCCATGGAAGAAAAGGAAACGATTCCAGAAAGTGAAGCAGAGCCTTCCACAGAAAGCCTGGAAGAATCCAAGGAAAATATGGAACTTTTGGATGAGACTGAAAATAGTATAGTGCCAGAAGCGCCGGCTCTTCCGGAGGCAGTGCCGGAGAAGCAAGAAGCAAAAGAAAGCGGCGTAGGAGAGCTAATATTTCCAGACCTTCCTTTGCTGGCTGAAGAGCCGATGGTAATTGCAATGGCTTTAGCGGCAGAATCCGCGCCCACAGGGGCGGGCGTAAAGGTGGTAAAAGAGGATGGAACAGAATTTGCCATGTTTAAGGTATCATCCTCCACGGCAAAGGTTTCCGGAGATAAGATTGAAATTACGCTTACGACGCAGAACGTCAGCTACAACGGAATCTATCTGGGAAGCAAAGACGACGCGGCAAAAGAGCCGGTGATAGAGGGAAGCGAACAGGAAGAGGGAGGATTTACCTTCCAGTTTGAGGTGTCAGCCTCAGAGAGCGGAAAGAATATCCCGATTGCGCTGAGGAAAAAGTCGGATGGAAGCTGGTACAGCAAAGCGCTGTTTCTGGCCGTACCGGAGGTGTCGGTTCCCAGCAAGCCGGAGCAGCCGGAAGCGGGCGTGAAAGTAGTAAAAGAGGATGGAACAGAATTTGCCATGTTTAAGGTATCATCCTCCACGGCAAAGGTTTCCGGAGATAAGATTGAGATTACGCTTACGACGCAGAACGTCAGCTACAACGGAATCTATCTGGGAAGCAAAGACGACGCGGCAAAAGAGCCGGTGATAGAAGGAAGCGAGCAGGAAGGGGGAGGATTTACCTTCCAGTTTGAGGTGTCAGCATCGGAGAGCGGAAAGAATATTCCGATTGCGCTGAGGAAAAAGTCGGATGGAAGCTGGTACAGCAAAGCGCTGTTTCTAGCCGTACCGGAGATATCAAACCCCAGCAATCCGGAGGAACCGGAAAACCCCAATCCTCCGGTAGATCCGGATGAGCCTAAACCTGGAACGATTGTGGATGGTAATTACCAGACCGAGGTGGAAACCGGGGCTGCAATGTTCAAAGTGGTGGATTGTATCCTGACTGTCAAAAATGGAAAAATGAGCGCAGTTATCACATTAAGTGGAACGGGCTATGATTATTTGTACCTGGGAACAGCGGCGGATGCTGGCGCGGCCGATAGGTCCGCATGGATTCCAGCCGTAAAGAACGAGGCGGGCCAGTATACCTATACGATTCCGGTGGAAGCCTTGGATACGAAAATTGCGGTAGCCTCCCACTCTCAGAAGCAGGATAAATGGTATGACCGGTCCATGACATTTCGAACTGCCAGCTTAAAACGGGTGATTGAAAACGGAATTTACCGCACGACAGTGGAAACCGGAGCCGCGATGTTTAAGGTGGTAGACTGTATCTTGACGGTAAAAGATGGAGTGATGAGCGCGGTCGTCACATTAAGCGGAACGGGCTACGATTATTTATATCTGGGGACAGCGGCGGATGCCAGCGCGGCCGATAGGTCCACATGGATTCCAGCCGTGAAGAACGAGGCGGGCCAGTATACCTATACGATTCCGGTGGAAGCCTTGGATACGAAAATTGCGGTAGCCTCCCACTCTCAAAAGCAGGATAAATGGTATGACCGGTCAATGACCATAAGCTCTGCAACCTTGGAAAAGATCGCAGAGCTGGAAGATGCGGGAATGGTACCGCCGGTAAAAGAGCCAGATTCGCCAAGCAACGAGCCGGCAGATAATAACACAGCAGATGAAGAGTCTAAATATGATTCGGATACCAGTGGTTCTACCAAACAGGTGGATAGCTCAACGGTATTAAAAGACGGCGTTTATACGCCGGATCGGTTTTCCTGGTCCGGAGGAACGGGGCGTGTCAGCATTTCCTGCAACAAGGTTACGGTAAAAAATGGGCAGGCCTATGCTACCCTTGTGTTTAGCAGCAATTCGTTCTCCTATGTGAAAGCCAATGGAAATGTGTACTATGGCAGTCATGGCAGCAAAACGTCCACATTTGTTATCCCGGTGGCGTTGAATAAGAATAATACAATCCTTGGCATGACTACAGCCATGTCCGCAGGTCATGAGATTTCCTATCGGATTTTTGTGTATCTGGCGGCGGCCGAAAACGGCGGCCAGACAGGCGGTGCGGTTGGAAATGAGACCTTGGATGAGAAAGCGCCGGATATTCTGGGATTGGAATACAAAGAGGAGACCAAACTGGAACACGCGGAGTATTTTAAACTTTATCATTACAACGATGGCATTACACTGCTGGAAATTGATTTGACCAAGGATACGGCAAGAGATCCGGCCAAAAAACAGGAAGAGACAGCAAAAACCCAGGATGAGGGAAAAGAAGCAAAGAAAGCGGAGCCTGTAAAACAGGCGGTCGTTTCTGAGGAGGAGGGCATGGAGGAAGCGGCTCTTACCCAGGCAGAGATTACCGCGGAGCTTTATCAGGGAAATGTTGTAAAATATCTTCTCGTACCCGATGGGGCGGAAATCCCGGTTGGATTGGAGAAAGAGATGGTGGTCGTAAACCTTCCGGCGAAAAGTGTATATGCGGGAACCAATGAAATTTTAAAGACCTTAGAAAGCTTAGAATTATTGTCGGTGGTAACATCGGTTGGCTGCGAGAAGAAGGAATGTGAGCTTTCCGCTGTGGCAGACGCTATGGAGCCAAAAGCGGGAGAGAGTAAAGCGAAGATTCTCTTTGGCGGTTCTTTTGAATTGTTTGATTATAAGAGCCTGCTGAGCAGCCGGTGCGATTTGATTTTGCTGCCTGGCGACATTCTTCCAAGGGAAGTGGAAGAATCGGAAAAGGAAGCGACAGCAAAGCCAAAGACAGGTGAAGCGGTTTTAACCGTTCCGGAACAGATCGAGCGTTGGAAAGACGGGATGGATCGGCTGGCTATTTTAGATATGCCGGTGATCGTGGACCGGTCCGCCGACGAGAAAACAGAGCTGGCCCGCTCGGAGTGGGTGAAAGTTTATGGTGTGCTCTTTGGCTGCGAAAAAGAGGCGGAAGCCCTCTATGCGGCGGTAGAGAAGGAACAAAGTATGCAGAAGGTTTCGCAGTAGGAAGAAAAATAACGGCGGAGGCAAGAGACTTGCCTTCGCCTGTGAGGTGATGAGATATGAAAAAAATCGGAAAAAAGGGAATGAGCCTTTTGCTTGCCATGCTGTTGCTTTTTTCGGTGGCTTCCTGCAGCTCGCAGGAAGCCGCAGGGACGGCGGATGAAACTCCGTCTCAGGCAGCGAGCGCACAGCAGGCAGCAGAGAGCACAGCGGCAAACCTGGATTCTAAAAAAGCAGAGGAAGGGAATATGGATGCCGTGGAGGCCGAAGTGGGAGTAACGGACGCCAATGCGCCGGAAATTCCAGGCCTTACTTACGAGTCTACCATGGAATTGCTCTATGCCAACGAGTTTCAGGTATATTATTATGAGGGCGGGTACGGATTGATCGACGTCCATAACGGGGCCAGATATCTGGTGATTCCAGAGGGAATGACCGCACCGGAAGGATTGCCGGAGGATGTGATTTGCCTGCCCCAGCCATTGGATCACATTTACCTGGCGGCTACTTCCGCTATGGCATTATTCGATGCCATGGACGCTTTAGACGCCATTAAACTGACGGGAACGGTGGCTTCCGGCTGGTATATTGACAGCGCGGTGGCGGCGATGGAGGAAGGGCGCATTCAGTTTGCTGGAAAATACAGCGAGCCGGATTATGAGATGTTGGTGGATCAGGGCTGTGATCTAGCCATTGAATCAACCATGATCCTTCATTCGCCCAAGGTGCAAGAGATGATTGAGATGCTGGATATTCCTGTTTTTATTGATCGTTCCAGCTACGAGACTCATCCCTTAGGACGAACTGAGTGGATTAAACTATACAGCGTTTTGGTTGATAAGGAAGCGGAGGCGGAAGCGTTTTTTGCCGAGCAGGCAAAGGTGATCGGAGAATTGAAAGATTTTCCCAATACGGAAAAAACAGTGGCATACTTCTACGTCAGTACGGACGGGTCCGTGGTGGTAAGAAAAGTGGATGACTATATTCCGAAGATGATTGAACTGGCGGGAGGCCGCTATAGCTTTGCTGATTTGCCTCAGATGGAAGGCGGCAGCGCATCGGTTCCTTTGACCATGGAAGAGTTTTATGCGACGGCGGTAAATGCGGACTATCTGATCTACAACGCCAGTATCGACAAACCGATTGAGACCATGGACGAGCTTTTGGCGAAAAGCGGATTGTTCGCAGACTTTAAAGCAGTGAAAGAAGGAAATGTCTGGAGTACGGGAAAATCGTTGTACCAGGCCACCGACACCGTAGGCCATCTGATTCGAGACGTACATCTCATGCTGACGGGCGGAGATGAAAGCGAAATGATGTTTATCCATAAGATTCAGTGACAGAGGATGAGACATGAGAGACGAGAACTCGCTGGAACAAAAAATGGAGCTTCCGAGGGAGCGGATTCGGAGACAAAGCCGGTATTTCCTGGTCTTTGTGGTTTTGGCCGCTGCATTTTTTATCATTACCGTGTGGAACATTAACACAGGAAATGTTCCGATTTCGGTAGGGCAGATTTTGAAGATTCTTTTTGGCGGAACCGTGGAGGGAGTAGAATCCAATATTATCTGGAAGATCCGCCTTCCACGGATTTTGATGGCGGCTATGTTAGGCGGCGCTTTATCTCTGTCGGGTTTTTTGCTGCAGACTTTTTTTGGAAATCCTATTGCAGGCCCCTTTGTCCTGGGAATCTCGTCGGGAGCAAAGATGGTAGTAGCTTTGACCATGATTTACTTTTTAGAGCGGCAAAACGCCGTTTCGTCCTATACCCTGATCTTCGCTGCTTTTATTGGCTCTTTGATTTCCATTGGATTTATTTTACTGGTGTCGAAACGGGTTCGCCATATGGCGACTCTTTTGGTGGCTGGGATTATGATTGGCTACATCTGCTCTGCGGTGACCGATTTCATCGTTACCTTTGCCGAAGACTCCGATATCGTGAATCTTCATGGCTGGTCTCTTGGCAGTTTTTCCGGGATGAGCTGGAGCAATGTGTCCGTATCGGCTTTGATTGTAGGCGTTACGCTGATTTTTACGATTCTGCTGTCAAAGCCCATTGGAGCCTATCAGTTGGGAGAGGCCTATGCTCAAAGCATGGGTGTGAATATCAAGCGGTTTCGTATTGCATTGATTCTGTTATCCAGTGTTCTCTCTGCCTGTGTGACGGCCTTTGCCGGTCCGATTTCCTTTGTGGGGATCGCCGTACCATTTTTGATCAAACGGTGCCTAAATACCGCTAAGCCGTTGGTTGTGATTCCAGCGACCTTTTTGGGCGGCGCGGTATTTTGTATGATGTGCGATTTGATTGCGAGGATGGCTTTTGCGCCGATGGAGTTAAATATCAGCACCGTGACTTCGATCTTTGGCGCCCCCATTGTGATCTTTATGATGTTAAGGAGAAAGGGGGGCAGATAGGCGTGAAAGAAGATTATTTTCAGCTGGAAGGTTTGGCGGTAGGCTATCGGGGCCGTCCGCTTATCAAGGATATCTCTTTTGGAATTGCAAAAGGGGAAATCGTGGCGTTGATCGGTCCCAATGGAGCAGGGAAATCGACGATTTTAAAAACCATTACCAAGCAGCTGTCCATGATTGAAGGAAATGTCGTCATCGATCACAACAGCCTGTCGCAGATGTCTTACCGGAGCCTTTCGACCCAGGTGGCGGTGGTGTTGACGGAGCAGATGAAGCCGGAGCTGATGACCTGCCGGGATGTTGTGGCCACAGGCCGTTATCCTTATACGGGAAGACTAGGAATTTTATCCGCAGAGGATGAAAGAAAAGTGGATTCTGCCATGGAGGCAGTTCACGCAAAAGACCTGGGGGAGCGGGCATTTCAGGCCATCAGCGACGGGCAGCGTCAGAGGATTCTATTGGCCAGAGCAATCTGTCAGGATCCAGATACCATTGTCTTAGACGAGCCTACCTCGTTTTTGGATGTCCGTTATAAGCTGGAGCTTTTGTCCATTCTAAGAAAAATGGCAAAGGAAAAGCAGATCACGGTAATTTTGTCTCTCCACGAGATTGATTTGGCTGAAAAGATTGCCGATAAAGTGCTCTGTGTAAAGGGAGACCGTATTTTTCAGTATGGAACGCCGGAAGAGATTTTTCAGGAGGAGACCATACGGGAGCTCTATGAGATTGACAATGGCTTTTTTGACCCTTGCTTTGGGAGTATTGAGCTTCCGAGGCCTCAGGGGGAGCCGGAAGTGTTCGTGATTTCTTCCTGTGGAAAAGGAATTCCGGTTTACCGAAGACTGCAGAAAGAAAATGTTCCGTTTGCCGCGGGGATTCTTTATACCAACGATATCGATTATCAGTTGGCCAGGCTGCTGGCGGCAGAGGTGATAACGGAAAAGCCATTCTGTAAAATTGGAGATCCTGCGTATCAAAGGGCCTTGGAACTGGTAGGAGAATGCCGCCAGGTGATCGATGCCGGCACGGAGATTGGCCTTTGCAATCAGCGGCTTGCAGACTTGCTTTTAGAGGCAGAAAAGCAGGGGAAACTGTATAAGGGATGAAAAAGGAACAAGGCTCAGAAACGGAGCGTATTGGATCAAATCAATATGGCCTTGAGAATCTTAGAAAAAGCGGAATTTGACTTGACAAGAAGGAAAGGAACGCTTTATAATAGGAAAACGTTAACGTTTGAATTTGACTAAGTAAGCGCGGGGAAAAGGCTGTTGAAGTTTTAAAATCTTTTTAAAAACTGTGGTTACAAACATAGGAGGAAGATATTGCGGAGGCAAGCCTTCGCAGTTCTTCCTCCTTGTTGCTTTTACGAGTTGAAGCGTTGAACCGGTGAATAGAACTAGAGATAGGAATAAAACGAAAGAATGAAGGAGCGGGAGAATGGCTGCGATAGTAGAATTCAAAGATTACAGCATGGGATTCAAGGATGACGACGGAGTTGTCTTTAACCTGCTGGATAGGGTTTCCTTTAAAGTGGAGGAGGGAAAGGCCCTCGGCGTTGTTGGGGAATCCGGCTGCGGCAAGAGCATGACTAGCCTGTCTATGATGCGGCTGCTTCCTCCGTCTGCGGTTGTTCAGGGAGGGGAGATTCTGTTCCAGGGAAAAAACTTGCTTCAGATGAGCGACGCGGAGATGGAGAAAGTTCGCGGCAAAGATATTTCTATGATTTTTCAGGAGCCGATGACAGCGCTGAATCCAGTTTTAACTGTTGGATTCCAGATCGGGGAGGCGCTGAAGATTCACGAACCTTCGATTACAAAAGAAGAGCAGCATCGTCGTGTGGTGCAGGTGCTGTCGGATGTGGGGATTTCTAATCCGGAAACCCGTTTGAACCAGTATCCCCATGAGTTTTCCGGCGGGATGCGTCAGCGTGTGATGATTGCAATGGCAGTGATCAATCACCCGATTCTTTTGATTGCCGACGAGCCGACAACCGCCTTGGATGTGACTATCCAGGCCCAGATTTTAGATATCATGAAAAAGCTCAAGGGTACCGGCGGACTGGTAGTGGTCACCCATAACCTGGGCATCGTAGCCGACATTTGCGAGGAAGTGGTGGTGATGTACGCGGGACGGGCCGTGGAGAGAGGAACTTTGAAAGCCATTTTTGATCATCCCCTGCATCCCTATACCCAGGGGCTGATGGCCTCGATTCCGACCACGAAAAGCGAGAAGAAGCCGCTCCACACGATTCCGGGAACGGTACCTACGGTGTTTGATTTTAAAGAAGGCTGCCGTTTTGCAGACCGCTGTGAACATGCCACCGAGCAATGCCGGATGAAGCGGCCGCCGTTGAAGAAAGTGGGAGCCGACCACCTGGTTCAGTGCTTCATACCGTTTGAGGGGGAGGAAATCATCGATGAGTAAGGAACCGATCCTAAAGGTCAGCCATCTGGACAAGTTTTTCAAAGTAAAGAAACGAAAGCTGATCGAAGAGAAAAAATATGTCCATGCGGTAGAGGATGTCAGCTTTGAGTTGTACGAGGGAGAGACTTTGGGGATTGTCGGTGAATCCGGATCCGGAAAATCCACGCTGGCCCGTACAATTTTGGGCTTAACTCCCGCAAGCAATGGGACCGTAGAGTATAAAGGACAGGATATTACAGGGTTTAAGGTATCCAACAGCAAGGCGCTCCGTTCCGAGCTCCAGATGATATTTCAGGATCCCTATGCGTCCCTAAATCCAAAGATGAAGATCGGCAGCGCTATCGCGGAGCCGATGCTGGTCAATGGGCAGGCGAAAAGCAGGGAAGAAGCCCGAAAGAAGGTGCAGGAACTTCTTCAGATGATTGGTCTGCAGCCGGAAGTCTATGATCGATATCCCCATGAGTTTTCCGGTGGACAGCGCCAGCGGATTGGGATTGCTCGGGCTCTGGCGGTGAATCCAAAGATCCTTTTTTGCGATGAATCGGTATCTGCTCTGGATGTATCGGTGCAGGCGCAGATCCTGAATCTTTTTAATGACTTAAAAGAGCGATTGCATCTGACCTACGTGTTTATCGGACACGATTTGGCGGTGATCCGCTATATCAGCGACCGGATTATGGTTATGTATCTGGGAAAAGTGATGGAGATCGCCCCTTACGATGAGATTTTTCAAGAGAACACACACCCGTACACCCAGTCGTTGATCTCCGCGGTTTTAGAGCCGACGACGGAGCCCAATGCGGAGAGAATTATCCTGGAGGGAGATATCCCCAGCCCGGTAAACCCTCCCAAGGGATGTCGGTTTTGTCAGCGCTGTTTCAAGGCGCAGCCAAAATGCTTTGAGGAGGAGCCGGAGCTGATTCCGGTCAGTGCGGACCATCAGATCCGCTGTCATTTTGCAAAGGTGGGTGAGAACAAATGAGCAGATACATATTACAGAGAATCGGCCGCGGCCTTTTAACCATCTTTGTCTCTCTGACGTTGACTTTTTTTATCATTCGGTTGATGCCATCGAATCCGGTAGAGCTGATGATCGACCCGCACATGAGCCAGGAAACCCAGGATATGCTGATGGAAAAATTCGGCTTGGACAAGTCCTTTGGGGAGCAGTACGTGCTGTTTTTAAAGGGCGTGGTACAGGGCGATTTGGGAGTCAGCTTCGGGAGCCGTGTAAATGTGACGGAACTGATTGCGCAGAAGCTCCCCTGGACCCTGCTTTTGATCGGCATCGTTTTGATCCTGGTGATCATCATCGGGATTCCGGTGGGCGTATTGGCGGCAAAACGAAAAGGGCGGTTGTCGGACCGAATTATCAGTATTGTGGTGACAATGGGGATTTCCATTTTTATCCCATTTTTGGCCTTTTTATTGCTATACCTATTTTCGTTCCGTCTCGGCGTACTGCCCACAGCGGGTGCTTATACGCCGCCTAAGGGAGAAGGATGGACCTACGTGTTGGATGTGGCGCGGCATGCGCTCCTTCCGGCGATTACCCTGTCGGTTATGATGCTGGCCAATGCGGTACTGTACACCAGAAATAGTATGATCGATGTGCTGAAGGAGGATTACATCCGCACAGCCTATTCCAAGGGGTTGGATAAAAAGCGCACTCTGAGAATCCATGCCCTGAAAAATGCGCTGATTCCAACGGTTACAGTGATCGGACTTCAAATCGGCGTTATGGTCGGCGGGTCTGTAATGACGGAGACGGTATTTTCCTGGCCCGGCATTGGCCGCATGATTTACGACGCGGTTACTGCTCTGGACTATCCGGTACTGCAGGGCGGCTTTCTGCTGATGTCTGTCAGCGTGGTTTTGATGAACTTCCTGACCGACCTGGTGGTCGCCTGGTTAGATCCGAGAATTAAGCTGGGAGGGAAATAAGCGATGAAACAAAGAAAATCCTTTGGATATTATTTCCTGAGAAATAAAAATGGAATGATCGGTCTGGTCGGAGTTGCGCTGATTGTGATTCTGGGAGTGATCGCCCCGTTTTTGGTGGCCTATCCCGAAGGCTATACGGCGGATATTCTTCTAGCGCCGAGTCTGGCCCATCCCTTAGGGACGGACAAGCTGGGGCTGGATATTCTGGCCGAGGTGATCTGGGGAGCCCGTACTTCCTTATATGTGTCCTTAACCGCGGTGGTAATCTCTTCTTTGATTGGCATTCCGGCAGGACTGATCAGCGGCTTTGTGAAGGGATGGCTGGGAGAAATCATTGATGCCTGCATCGATATTTTTCTCACTTTGCCGATGCTGCCTTTGATGATCATTATGGCGGCCATCATGGGAACCTCAATCAACAACGTGGCCCTCGTCATCGGTCTTTTTTCCTGGCCGCAGCTGGCCCGCGTGACGAAAAATGCAACCCTGAAAATCTCGGAAATGCAGTATATTGAAGCGGCCACCTGCCTGGGACTTTCGAAACCTAGGATTCTATTTAAACACGTACTTTTGAACGCCACAGGCCCTGTATTCGTCAACCTGACTCTGATCATGGCCAGCGCGGTACTGTCTGAGGCCAGCCTTAGTTTCCTTGGCCTCGGCGATCCAACCACCTGGTCCTGGGGGACGATCTTAAAGAGAGCCTGGACCAGCAATGCGGTGATCAGCAGCCCGAATCCCTGGTGGTGGTGGCTGATTCCCAGCCTCTGTATTGTCATTTTCGTCGTCTGCTTCAACATGCTTGGCACGGCGATCAACGATATTTTGAATCCAAAGGGCAGAGATTAAGCCCAAAAGAAAGAAGGCACAATACATGTATGATTTATTGATTCAAAACGGCCTTGTCATCGATGGAACCGGAAAACAGGCATTTCCGGCCGACGTGGCGGTCTGCGGAGACCGGATCGCAAAAATCGCGCCGAAGATTGAGGCGGAAGCAAAGAAAGTCTATGACGCCAAGGGAAAATATGTGATTCCAGGCCTGATTGATCCCCACGTTCATGAGGAGTGGATCTGTATGATCGACGGCCGGTATCCGTTTTTCCTGAAGGAAGGCGTGACCACCGTGGTTAACGGCAACTGCGGCCATTCGATCATTCCCGGCGATGTGAACCATATCATGGACTATTACCTGGGAAACGGCCTTTTGAGCTTAAAACAGTGGGAGGAGTACAAGAAAACATTCCCCCGCTGGCACGATTTTGAAAGCTATGCTCAGGCGGCGGAGGAGAAGGGAACAAATCTAAACTTCGTTACCCTGATGGGTCACGGCACGATCCGCTGGAGCGTGATGAACGGCGCGCACCAGAGAAAACCGACAAAAGAGGAGCACGAGCAAATCGAGTCCATCGTCAGAAACGGCATGGAGCAGGGAATGTTCGGAATCTCCTTTGGCCTGGACTATGTTCCGAGCCGGTATGCGGATATGGAAGAAATCTGCGATGTGGTCAATATGGTGAAGGAATATGACGGGGTATCCGCCGCGCATCAGCGCAACTATATCGGCATCTACGAGGCTACCCAGGAATTCCTGGAGGTAGGACGCAGAACAGGAGCCAGGATTCAAATATCCCATCTGGCCTCCGACACGCCGGAAGCGTTTGAGGCGGCAAGAAAGGCCCATGACGAAGAGGGCGTGCAGGTCCATATCGATACGATTCCTGAGAGCACTGGCCACTGCATCAGCAAATCCAGGATTCTTCTGTTTATCATGGCCCTCTCCGACGAACTGTTTTCCCAGGGCGTGGAAGGTGTGAAAAAGGCTTTGGCTGATCCGGAAGGCCGCGCTATGATCACCAGAGAATGCTATATCTTTGCTGGGGACAAGGGCAGCAAGTATGTGGTCCACTCCGACGATCCCCATCTGGAGAACCGTTCTGTGCTGGATATTGCCCGTGAGCGTGGCGTCGATCCCGACGAGTGTATGCTGGATCTGATCGCCGATGAGAACAACTATGTATTCTGGCTCAATGCGCCTGCGGCCCATGTACCCTCCAAGTTCATCGAACACTGTCCGTCCATTGTGGAAAACCCCTATGTGTCGGTGGGAAGCGATGAGATCTTTGGCGATCCGGCGGATCCCTTTGACTGGTATGAGGTGCGCCGCCGAGGAAGCTTTATCATTTTTGCTAACCAGTATTTGAAAAAAGGCGTTCCTTACGAGGAGATCGTGCGCCGGAATACTTCGATGGTGGCCGACCATTTTGGCATCGAAAAAAGAGGACGGCTGCAGGAAGGAAACTTTGCGGATATTGCGGTGATTGATTTGGAGCATTACTATTATCCGGAAGTTTCTCAGGAGCAGTATAAGACTCCGGATCTGACCGGAGAGGGCTGCGAGTTTCTGGTAGTAAATGGTCAGGTGGAGCTGGAGGACGGCCAGGTGCTGAGGACTTACGGCGGCCGTGTCCTGCGGAAGAATCGTCAGATCTAACGGTATAGTGAGAAATTACCAAACTGGTATTTCCAATAGAAACAATTTTTAGGAGGAAAGAAATGAAACATTTGAAAGCAATGGCAGCAATGGGTTTAGCCCTTTGTCTGGCTCTTACTTCCTGCTCCAGCGGAAGCGGTGCGGGAACCACAGCGGCAGCCGGAGGAACCACCGCAGCGGCCGGTGAGACCACAGCGGCGGCAGAGGGCGGCAGCGCCGCGGAAGGCGGCGAGGCCCAGGCCGGAGGTACTCTCCGCGTCGGACAGCCTTCCGCACCGGTGAACCTGAATATCTGGACCCACAACGATCAGGCTGCTTACGCCATCATGGCTTTGGTATGCCCGTTCCCGCTTCAGATCAACGAAGAGGGAATCAAGGAAAACTACCTGGTCAAGGAAGTCACCAACAATGAAGATGCGACCGAATTCACCGTTACCTTCCGGGACGATCTGTTCTGGAATGATGGGACTCCGTTTAGCAGTGAGGACGTGAAGTTCACCTGCGACTACATGCTGGAACATAAACTGAGCTATGCGCCCAGCTTCCTGTCTCTGGTAGAAAGCTGTGAGATCAAAGATGAGCACACGGTAGTGTATCATTTGAGCGCCAGCAACGTCAACTTTTACAACAGCGCGGGCTACTGGATTCCGATTATGCCCAAGGCCGAGTTTGAAAATGAGACGGATCCGATGAACCATACCTACAGCGGCATGGGCTATGGTCCGTTCTATGTAGCCGATTATGTGCAGGGAGAGTACTGTGTGCTGAAAAAGAATCCCTACTTCACCATGGCCAATGATGGCAAGGGCGCTCTGCTGGACGAGATCGTGTTTAGTGTTTACAGCGATGAGAATGCGGTTATTCTTGCCCTTCAGAATGGGGAGATTGATACCGCCTCTAACTTTATCACTGTAGCGGCTCAGAATCAGCTTCAGAATAACGCAAGTTTTGACTTGTTGTCCGTACAGTCTCTTGGCTATGGTTTTATCTCCTTCTGCCAGAATAATACCATCCTGCAGGATGCAAACCTGAGAAAAGCCATGGCGATGGCCATGGACCGCAATGCGATCTGCACAGTGGCCTACCAGGGCGGCGCTGAGCCGATGCTCCATCCGATTTCCCAGGTTTGGGCTGACTTTGTAAAGTCTGACATTCAGCAGCCTGCTTTTGATGTGGACGGTGCGAATGCTTTACTGGATCAGTCCGGTTACACCGATACAAACGGCGACGGAATCCGGGAGAATTCCGACGGAACTCCGCTGCAGTTTACGATGACCTACCGGAATACTCTGGCCAATGTAGACTCCATCATGGAGATTTTGCGTAGCGATTTCCAGAAAATTGGTATTGGTCTGGATTTAAGCCCGGTAGACGCGACTACTTTTACGGCAAATGTAACCCAAGGTCACGATTATGATCTGAGCTATGCCCTCTGGGCCACCATCGACGATGTGGATACCACCATTTACACAATCTACGGTATTGGTCAGCAGTTAAATTATATGGACTTTAATGATCAGGAGATGGATGATCTGCTGATGAAGTCTAAGACCACCATGGATCGGAACGAGCGTATTGCGATCATGGACGAGTGGCAGAAGCTTTTTATAGAGAAATTGCCTACGGTTAACCTGTTGGTAGCGACCAATGTGTACCCGGTCAACACGGAGAAGTTTGGCGGCTGGGGCATTGTACCCGGCGTCAGCGGTCCTCTGACCGTGACAAAGATGGTCAATGTTTACGCAAAATAACAGAAAAGAAAGGCTGTCTTTCCGCTTGCGGGAGGGCAGCTTTCCCACAAGTATTGGATGAAGAAAGAAGGAGTTTGTTATGGAATTGAAGAAGAAAGAAGGCTATAAGGGATATCAAGCCTATTCCTACTTGGAAGCGGGCAAGGACTACCCGGATCTGGAATGGGCCGACTGGGATTGGGCCGGCCGTCATGTATTGGAGCTTTCCGATGAGCAGGAGGCAATGGTAAAGGAGATTCTGGAGAAATATCCTTATGTTTCCGTACATGACCATCCGACCTTCTTCCCGAAGACCATGAGCACGGCCCGGGATATTAACGATGCCATGCGCGCAGGCCGGCAATTCTGTTCCTATGAGGCTCTGGCCTATTCGAATCTGGACTGCGTTTTTGACAACATGATGGACGGTGTGAATATCATCTCTTCCCCCAATGGCTGGAAGTGGATTGATATTATTCATGATTTGGGAATGCGGCTCTGCGACATTGCCCACCAGGATTTCCTGGTACATGCAAAGACTGTAGACGACATCTTTGCAGCGAAAAAAGCCGGAAAGATTGCCTGGGTCGGCGTAATTGAAGGCGCAGCCTGCCTCGAAAACGAGGAAGACCGGATCGATATCCTCTACGGACTGGGCGTCCGTCAGCTGGGTGTGACCTACTCCGAGGCCTGCGCTCTGGGCTCCGGCATCAAGGAGGAGCGTGACGGTGGGCTGACCGCTTTCGGAAAGAAATGTGTGGAGCGGATGAACAAGGTCGGTATGCTCTTAGATGTGTCCCACTGCGGCTCCCAGACCGCTTATGATGCGGTGACCTACTCGAAGATGCCGATCATTGCCAGCCATATGGGCGCAAAGGGAATCTGGAACAGCAAACGGATGGCCAGTGACGAGCTGATCCAGGCGATTGCGAAAAAAGGCGGCGTTGTTGGAATTGAGGCCGCGCCCCATACGACCATGTCTCCAGCGGCCGGAACTCATACGCTGGATACGGTAATGGAGCATTTTGAGTATGTGAAGAACATGGTTGGCATCGACCATGTAACCTTCGGGCCGGATACGCTTTACGGCGATCATGTGGGCGTCCATCACGCTTTTGCCGCGACCTTATCTACCAAGGCTACCCAGGCTGCCGCGGGAAGTACCTTTACGGAGCAGCCTTATATCAAGTATCTGGAGAACCCCACGGAGGCTTCTTGGAATATTGTGCGTTGGCTGGTGAAGCATGGATACACGGAAGAGGAAATCGCTAAGGTGATTGGCGGAAACGCCATCCGTGTTCTGCGTGAAGTTTGGAAATAAGAAGCAGTTTTTTGTTATAAGAAAGAAGAAGCAGCCCTGCCCGGCGTTTTACTACGCCTGGCAGGGCTGATTTTTCTTTCGCTTGACGTCGGCCTGGCGGCCCTTTTATCTGGTTGCAAGGTTTTTTTGTTTATGGTATACTAGTATCACGGTAAAACGGATATTTTTCCCTTTTATGGGACGACATCTTCCATTGGCAAGGGTGTGTATGCTCTCATTAATGGAAGATAGGAATAGATCAAATTTGTAGGCTCTGACTGGAAATTGGCGGAGCTGGAGGGTGAGAATGAAAAATGACGGTACAATCCGAGGCCGATTGAAGATGACTCTTTACTGGCCCTTTTATGTACTGCCCGCAGTTCTAGCGGTGGCGCTGATTGTCTGTGTCCTGGAAAGCGGGGCTGTAGCGGCGGCGTTGATTTTTGCGTGCGCATATACCATCTTTTCCTGTTGGTGGTTTTTGTTTTGGAAACCTCGCCTGACCAAGGAAATGGTGAATTTTGCCACGTCCTTTGATCATGTTCAAAGGAAACAGTTGGAAGAGATTCCTATCCCCTATGCGCTGGTGGATGAAAAAGGAAACTTTCTCTGGATGAACCGGAGTTTTGAAAAGATTACCTTTGAGAATCCTCATTATCAAAAGCACTTAAGCAACCTGTTCCCGGAGCTTTCCGACCGCCTTCCAGGGGAGGGGGAGCAGAAAACCGATCATATTCATTTTGAAGGAACGGATTTTCGGGTAGAGATGCAGTGGATTCCCTGCGATACGCCGCTGATTTCGGTGAGTCTGTTCGATGAGACGGATCATCTGGCTACCTTGGCAGAGATGGAAGAACAAAAAGCGGCGCTTGGTTTAATCTATGTGGACAATTACGAGGAAGTGATGAATAGCACCGAACAGGTCAGGCAGTCCCTCCTGGCGGCGCTGATTGAACGGAAGATTAACCAGTATTTTGGCGCCCATGAAGGCATTGTCCGCAAGATGGAGAAGGATAAATTTTTCCTCCTGTTAAAGCAAAAGGGGCTGAAAAAGGTAGAAGAAGAGCGGTTTCAGATCCTAGAGGATGTGAAGTCTTTGAATATTGGAAACGAGACTTCGGTTACTTTGAGTATCAGTGTAGGCGTAGGCGGAGAAACCTATGCGAGAAACAGCGATTATGCCCGTATGGCCATGGATTTAGCACTGGGACGCGGCGGAGATCAGGCAATCGTCCGAAATTCGGAAGGGAATAAATATTTCGGAGGAAAGACTCAGCAAAAGGAAACATCCACCCGGGTGAAGGCCAGAGTAAAGGCACAAGCTTTAAAGGAACTCTTGGCAACAAAAGACCAGCTGCTCATCATGGGTCATAAGTTGGCGGATTTTGACTCCTTTGGCGCTGGAGTCGGCATTTTCCGCGCGGCGAAGACGCTGGGAAAGAAAGCGAGTATTGTATTGGATAACGTGACTTCTTCGGTGCGTCCCATGAAGGAGCGCTTTGAGGGGAACAGCGATTATCCGGAAGATATGTTTATCAGCGGCGAGCAGGCGTTGGAGCTTTTGGATGAGAATACGACGGTGGTGCTGGTGGATGTCAATAAACCCAGTTACAGCGAGTGTCCGGAGCTGGTGGGCCGGGCGTCCAGCATCGTGGTGTTAGACCACCACCGTCAGGGCGGCGAGACTGTGGAGCGCGCTACCTTATCCTATATCGAGCCCTATGCGTCCTCTGCCTGTGAGATGGTGGCGGAGATTCTCCAGTATTTCTCGGATGACTTGAAGTTAAAGACCGTGGAAGCGGAAGCGCTTTATGCCGGCATCGTGGTAGATACGAATAATTTTTTAAGCAAAACCGGCGTTCGGACCTTTGAGGCCGCCGCATTCCTGCGCCGCAGCGGCGCGGATATGACGCGGGTAAGGAAGCTGTTTCGAGAGCGTATGGAGGACTACCGTGCGAAAGCGGAGACACTGCGGAACGCAGAGATTTTTGAGGAGGCGTTTGCCCTTGGGATCTGTCCCAGCGAGGGCATTGAGAGCCCGATGATTGTCGGCGCCCAGGCCGCCAATGAGCTGCTTGGCGTGATCGGCGTGAAGGCATCGATTGTGTTCACGAAATTTGAAGATAAGGTTTATGTCAGCGCCCGCTCCATTGACGAGGTGAATGTGCAGTTGATCATGGAGCGTTTGGGCGGCGGCGGCCATTTGGGTACGGCAGGTACTCAGTTAACTGGATGCACGGTGGAAGAGGCCAAGGCTCTGGTGAAAGAAACCATATTGCAGATGTTAGAAGAAGGAGCTATTTGATATGCAGGTTGTATTATTACAGGATGTAAAAGCGTTAGGGAAAAAGGGCGATGTCGTAAAGGTAAACGACGGATACGCAAGAAACTTCATTTTGCCGAAAAAATTGGGGGTAGAGGCAACCGCCCAAAATCTGAATCAGTTAAAGCAGCAAAAGGCTTATGAGGCAAAGCTGGCGGCCGAGCTCTTAGCGGAAGCAAAGGCTCTTGGCGCCGAGCTGGAGAAAAAGACGGTGAAGTTGGCCGTGAAGGTTGGAGAAGGAGGCCGGCTTTTCGGCGCGATTTCTTCCAAAGAAATTGTACAGGCCGCGAAAGAACAGTGCGATTTGGAACTGGATAAAAAGAAGGTAGTGTTGCCGGAACCCATTAAGACCTTGGGAACCCATCTGGTCCCGGTGAAGCTTCATAAGGATGTAACGGCAAATTTAAAGGTGGAAGTAACGGAAGCATAAGGAGACACATTATGGAAGAGGCTCTCGTAAAGCGGGTGCAGCCTCATAGCATTGAGGCCGAACAGACGGTGATCGGTTCGATGATCCTGGACAATGAGGCGATCTCCGTTGTGGAAAATATGATCACCGGAGCAGATTTTTACCATCGCCAGTACGGCATCATCTATGACGCGATGATTGAGCTTTACGAAGAAGGTCGACCGGTGGATTTGTTGACGCTTCAAAACCGGCTTCAGGAAAAAGATGTGCCGCCGGAAGTCAGCAGTATGGCCTATATCGGAGAGCTGATCGCGGCGGTTCCGATCTCAGCCAATGCAAAGTATTATGCGGAAATTGTGGCGGAAAAAGCGGTTCTTCGCCGGTTGATTAAAGCCAATGAAGAGATTGCCAACGCCTGCTACGCAGGAAAAGACAGCGTGGACAATATCTTGGCGGACACGGAGAAAACCATGTTCCAAATCTTGAATCGCCGGAGAAGCGATGACTTTGTGCCGATTCAGGAGGTTGCGTTAAACGCTTTGGAGCGGATTCATAAGGCATCGAAAAGCAAGAATCCGGTGACGGGAATTCCGACGGGTTTTACGGATTTGGATTACCGGATGGCGGGACTTCAGCCCTCGGACTTGATTTTGATTGCGGCCAGGCCTTCCATGGGAAAGACGGCTTTTGTTTTGAATATTGCCCAGCATGTCGCCTTTAAGAAGGGACTGTGCGCCGCGATTTTCAGTCTTGAAATGTCAAAAGAACAGTTGGTAAACCGGCTGTTTGCGATGGAGTCCCGGGTGGATTCCCAGGCGATCCGAACGGGAAATTTGACGGATGACGACTGGGACCGGCTGGTAGAAGGGGTCAACACGGTAGGTCGTTCCAAGCTCATTATTGACGATACGCCAGGTATTTCCGTTGCGGAACTGCGAACCAAGTGCCGGAAATATAAGCTGGAATTTGGTTTAAGCGTGGTTATTATCGACTATCTTCAATTGATGAGCGGCAGCGGACGCGGCTCCGATAACAGGCAGCAGGAAATTTCAGAGATTTCCAGATCCTTAAAGGCACTGGCTCGTGAGTTAAATGTCCCTGTGCTGGCATTGTCCCAGTTAAGCCGTGCCGTGGAATCTCGAAATGATAAGCGGCCGATGTTATCAGACCTTCGGGAATCCGGCGCCATTGAGCAGGACGCGGACGTGGTGATGTTTCTATACCGGGATGATTATTATAATAAAGACAGCGCTACGAAAAATATCGCGGAAGTGATTGTGGCCAAGCAGAGAAACGGTCCTGTCGGGACCGTAGAACTGGTATGGCTGCCGAATTATACAAAATTTGTGAATATGAAAAAGTAAAGAACGCCTGCATAGCAAAAGCCAGCCTGCTGCTATGCAGGCGGCTGTGCTTCTGAGGGAGATTGTATATGGATAAAAGGAAAAATCTTAGTTCAGGATTAAAATTTTACTTTTACACAAAACATTCTAAACAAATATGATTCTAATAGAAACTTATGCAAAAATATGAAAGACAAGAAGAAACTCGATTGATTTTTGGGGCAAATGTGGTAAAATGATGGGAAGAGATGGGGCGCAGTCTGTAATAAAGTCTAATAAGGGGAAAGGACTTAAAAAGGAGGTAAGTATGATTTACTGCGCAAAGCATCTGGTGGTTGGTGATGGAAAAACCTATGTCAGCGACGGCGCGGTGTGTGTGGGCAAGGACGGAAAGATTGCAGGGGTAGGTACCAGGCCAGAGATCATAGCCCGATTTCCGGAGGAATCTGTGGTGGATTATGGAGAGGCGACGCTTCTGCCGGGCCTTTTTGACATGCACGTACATTTTGGCTACTATTATAGCCAGCCGAATCAGGAGGACTTCGACGACTATATGATTGCCTATTATGCTGCGGAGCAGGCAAAACAGGCGATCCGCCTGGGAATCACCACTGTACGGGACGCGTGTTCCTGTCACGACCTTTGTAAACGGCTTCGCCAGGCGGGAGAGCGGGGATATCTGACCGTTCCCCGGATTTTCCATACGGATACGGGGATGTGCATGACAGGCGGCCATGGTCATGACGATGGTATCGCGGAGGTGGATGGTCCCTGGGCCATTCGAAAAAAGATCAGAGAGCAGATTCGAGATGGCGCGGACTGGATTAAACTCCTGACCAGCAATCGGGCGGAAATTCCGGAATACACCCAGGAAGAGCTTGACGCCGCGGTGGATGAAACCCATCGGGTGGGTAAAAAATGTGTGGTACATGCGGGAATCCAACCGGCGATTCAGATGTGTATCGACGCAGGGTTTGATACCATTGAACACGGTACTTTTTTGACGGTGGAACAGGCGGAACAGATGGCGAAGAAGGGAATTGCCTGGACTCCCACGATTACCGCGTATACTGTGCTTTACGAGTTCACGAAGGAAAAGATGGAAGCGGGTGTGGACCCGTCGGATCGAATTGGAGCAAAAGCGATTCGGGATATGGCGTTCTTTGAGCCGGCCTACTTCGCATATAAAAATAACTTTAAAAAGCTGTATGATACCGGCGTGACAGTGCTGGCAGGCAGTGATATGGTGCTTTATGGGGCTCCGCCGCTTCCGATTAACCGGGAGTTATCGCTAATGGTGGAGTATGGAATCACCCCTCTTCAAGCGATTCAGACGGCTACAGGAAATCCGGCCAAGGTACTGGACATTGAGTCTGTAACCGGCCAGTTAAAAGAGGGCCTGGAAGCCGATATGATTGTCGTAGCGGGAAATGCGGCGGAAGATATTTCGGCACTGAACGCACTAAAAGTAGTGTTTATGAGCGGAAAGGAAGTATACCGTCCAGAGGCCTAGGCGCCTTTGGGGGAACGAAAATGAAAAGATCGTATGGAAAAGGTCATTGGACAGAAGAAAAAGCACCTTTTCTATGATTCAGGTACATTTTATTGACATGGGCGCCTTTTTGACCGAGAATCGGATTCGAAAGGGCGCCCTTAGAATGTAGAGCATATGCTGCCTTTTTATTCTATAGAAAATTCTTGGTTCCTTTCTATCGACAAGGTATAAAAAACTAAAGAAAAATTTAAAGTCTCTATAGCCTTTTCTTAAATATCTATCTCTATAATAGAGAACAAAGAAAGGTTTTTTGTGTTGGTCTTGTAATAATTTGTAGGGGGAATTTGTAGATGTTTCAGTTTTTTATACAGTATTTGAAGAATCCGAGAAGTATCGGGGCCGTTGCTCCCAGCGGAAGGTTTCTTGCACAAAAGATGATGGAGCCGATTGAATTTTCTCGTGCCAAATGTATTGTGGAATATGGGCCGGGTACTGGTGTTTTTACCAGAGAGCTGATCAAAAGAAAAAAAAGAGAAACCATATTGATTCTAATCGAATACAATCTGACCTTTTATCAAAAGTTGAAAACAGAGTTTGGAGGACGGGAAGACGTCCACATTATCAATGGAAGCGCAGAGAATGTTCGGGAATACATCGGACAGCACGGTATTTTGACAGCGGATTATATTGTTTCCGGCTTGCCTTTCGCCTCGCTGCCAACGAAAATGTCTGAGAAAATTTTAAAAGAGACTCAAAACGCCATAGGGGAACGCGGACGCTTTCTGACGTTTCAGTATACAATGCTGAAACGAAAATTTTTTGAACAATATTTTCATATGGCTGACTGCCTGTTGGAATTTTGGAATCTGCCGCCTGCCTATGTGATGGTTATGACATCGAAAAAGAGGATGTAACAAAAGAAGAGGTATTTTAGTATTTTCGAAACATTTGCTCCATCTCTTGATAAGAACTGGTGACTGTCAGCGCAAGAGACAATAAAATCCGCGCTTTCTGGGGTGGAAGCGTATAAGAAGGGAAACAGTTTTCCGAGGACTCAAAATGAGGATCGCGGCTGACAATCCCATGGCCAATACGGGAAGCGCGTACCACAGGAATATGGCGGTCAGCCAGTTCCCGAATCTTTTCTTTCCAGGCAGCGCTGTAATTTCCACTTCCTGTTCCGGATATGACAAGCCCTTGGGCTTTGGAGGCATAAAAATCTAAGGCGTCTACAGGAGCTCCGGCGTAAAAGGAAAGGATATCTACGCGGGGAAGCCGCGTGAGACTGCTGATATCGAAGCAGCTGGCTGTGGTATGGACGGCTAGACTTTCATTCAAAAAGTAACAATCCTCGTCACGCATGTAGCCAAGGCAGGATAAATCTTGTTCGTTAAACGCGTCTGTTTTATAGGTGTTGACTTTTTGTACGTCGCGGCCGGAATAAATACTGTCGCAAAAACAAACAAGGACTCCTTTTCCAAAAGCCTCCGGCTTAGCGGCTAGATGGATTGCCTGAAAAAGGTTTAGCGGCCCGTCTGCGCTGGTAGCGGTGGATGGACGCATGGCGCCGGTCAAAATGACCGGCTTTTCTGTTTTTACCGTCAGATTTAAAAAATAGGCGGTTTCATCCAAGGTGTCTGTTCCATGGGTAATGACAAAGCCGTCGATATCACTTTTTGCCAGTTCATTGATCCGCCTTGCCAAAGAGAGCCATAGAACGTCATTGATCTCATTGCTGTCAACGCTGCAGATCTGTTCTACTGTAAGATGAAAATAGTCCGGAAGGGGAGGCAGCGTTTTTATCAGTAGATCAGGGGAAATACTTCCGGCCTTATAACCGCTTGTTCTTCCTGCTTTTCCTGCCCCAGCGATCGTACCGCCGGTTGCCAGCAGATGAATGTGATAGGAACGGCTCATGGTGGCGGTCTCCTTTCAAAATCATCGAAAGATCGGATAGAAAAGGGAAGCGTAATACGCTCCCCTTTCGATTTTTATAAGACTGACAAGAAGCCTGACGGCGTCATGCCCAAAATAAAGGTCAATTGTTTTCTTACTGGTTGGTCTCTTTGTTTGCCAAGTATTCATTGACCGTGTTTACCAGCTGGTCACAGTCCATTCCGTGTACCATGCAGGCCTCTTCCAGGGATTCTCCCTGGGAAGAAGGGCAGCCGATGCAGTGCATGCCGGCAGCCATCAGGATCGGCGCGATGCTGATATCTTTCTGAAGAATTTCACCGATCAGCATATCTTTATTAATGGTAAAAGCCATGGATTTGTTCCTCCTTTTTCCTCGTTTGCGCAGGTTTTTTCTCCTAGCAAAAGCTTTCTAACTTCGGTATCAGTATAGCATAGAGACAGGGGATTGTCCAGCGGAAAGCAAGGCTGAAAACAGTTTGTATGAGTATAGTTTATGGAAAAATAGCACGGCTATTCCAAATAATTTTGAAAGTCATTTTTCCTACTTTTTTTCGCGTAGAAGCGACATCTAAGATGGAAAACAAAATTTTACTGGAAAATAAAACTTTCACTTGAATTCTAGGGGAGCATGTATTACAATAACCTAAAATCAATCTTTTAGGAGGATATAGTTATGGCATATGTAATTTCTGACGAATGTGTAAGCTGCGGCGCCTGCGAAGGAGAATGTCCGGTAAGCGCAATTTCCGAGGGCGATGGAAAATATGTAATTGACGCAGATACCTGTATCGATTGCGGTACCTGTGCAGGCGTTTGCCCGAACGAGGCGATTTCTGAGGGCTGATTCGTCGTTGAAAAGCATTTTATAAAATGCAAAAATAAGAAAAAAGAACGTTGGGCGAAGGATGCACAGCGTTCTTTTTTCGTTAGGAATTCCATTTTACTTCTGCTTTCCAAAAGGAAAACGTTTCTTTTTGATCTTGACAACAGGAGCTTTTGCCGCTGCTGCCTCGGCGCGCACTTTGTTTTTTTGCTGCATGGCGCGCAGCGATTCGTCAAGGCGTTTGAAGCGTTCTTCTTCCTGTTCCTCCCGTTCCCGGAGCACATAATTCATTTCTTTAACGAGCTTATCCCCCACTTGGTTACTGACCTCTTTGCTGAGAGTATCGTTGTTCCTGGCGAGGGCTTCCGCCATGATGTTGGTCATGATATTCTGGAACTGTTCCATCTTTGCGGCCTGAATCACTTCTGCATTTTCTTCCGTAGGAAGAGCCAATTCTTTGGTGTCAGGCAGGAGCTTGTCTCCACCGAGAAGATCTTTGATTACCCGGAGTTGATAGCCTTTATTTTTTAGTTCCTGAATTTCCTGGAATAAACGGATGTGCTCTTCAGTATAATAGCGATGTCCCAATTCGTTCCTTGGTATTTTAAGTGCCAGCTCATCTTCCCAGTACCGTAAAACATGTGCCTCTGTGTTTGTGATTTTAGAGGCCTCGGATATTAGATAGCGTTGTTCTTCCATCTTGTCCCCCTTCCGGTTCCTGCGACCTATTGCTGATGGGGAGGACAGGCCTCCACCTCTTTCATTATATGTCAGGAGGAATGAGGAAAGCAAGAAAATATCATCGTTTTGTTTCGACAGCAGACGGAGGATTTTTCGCGAAAAAACGAAAAATCCTCCGTCTATCTGCTATACTGTTTGAATGCGCCGACTCCATAGGATGAAGTCGGCGCATTTTTAGATATTTGCCAACGACTCTAAGGCATTGCCTTTGATGATACTGTCATAATGCTCTTCATAATAAAGTTCTGTTCCGTTTACCGTGCGCAGGGCGGTTCCATATTCCACGATTCGGTTGCAGAGACGATTAAAATCCTCTGGTGGATGACCAGCGCTGTTCACTGTTAGATAAAATAACCCGTCTTCCGCTTTGTAGAGAGAGTTTTCTCCCACTCGCAGTCCATGGAGGGCATGAGCCGCGTCGATAACATGATCCAACTTGGCAAACCGAAAACAGCGCGTCCGCACGGAAGATTCCGGCTTCTGCTTTTCTACATACCGATTCAGCGCGTCCAACATATCGCCGACTCCGGAAGGGAAAGACAAATCCAATTCCTCCTCGCCATCCGGAATGCTGAGCTCATCCACATCCGCCGGCATAAATTTGGCGAAACGCGTATCCAGCTCTTCCGGATCATCGATTTTCGTTATGATTAACATAATCCCGTCGCTGGAAAGAGGGATTGCCTCTATCATCAACGGGATATCATCCGCTTCAAAACCTACTTCAGTCGTGGCGCGTTGAATCATCTCTCGAAATAACACACGCGCTTTGTCTGTCCCGTAGGCAAGCTCTCGAAGAGTCAGCTGACGGGCGGACAAATCGTTTCGATTTAAAGTACAGCGGATTTGATTTTCACTGATACGTTCTATTTTCATGATCTCACATCCCATCTACCTCTGTCTTTTCATTAGTATACCCCAAATACTTTATGAATGTAAAGGAAATAATATGTTAAAAAGGTTAAAATTTTATAGTCCAGGAATGCAATATATGATACAAAACGTGCCGGACAATTGCGTGACGAATATTGACTATTTTTGTAAAATAAAGTTCGAGATGAACAGCGTTCGTGGAGACCAATACGGGAAGGAATTATTTTCATCTCAAAATACGAGAGCAGGGGCTGCGTATGAAACAAACATCTCTAATATATCACGAAGAATATCAGATCTTACTAAAAACGCTGCTTGCCTATCAAAAGGCTGGTATTGCTCTGACTGTGGAGGGAAAGGCGAAGTCCGCGGAGGATATCGCTGATTTGTGTGTAGTCAGGGAAGCCGGAGCCTATATGAGGGACTATATTCAGGACGAGCGGGGAAAACTGATAGAGATACGGTTTGACAAAGTATTGAGCGATATCTAAAATGGACGCACTGGAGAATCTTCTGCCGAAGAGAAATTTCCTTGATTCCTGAAGAGCGTTTGAAAATTACCATGTGTTGTGTTATAATCATCAAAGATGAAGGAGGTATTTCATGAGCTCGACGAACGCGAAACGCAACAAAAACCTTCCCGTATTGGTAGTCGCCGTCCTGATCTTCGTCGTATTGGTTGCAGGAATCATCTATGAAGTGATTCATATGAATCGTCCTTCGAAGGAGCGTGCGGATCTTGGCAAGGTTTATCCGGTAGAAGAGGGTTCTGCCGTTATTATATCCAATGGGGTGCTTTCGGAAACGCGCGCAGTCTGGGAGGCAAAACGTGCGTATTTGTCTCTTTCTATTGTGCAGAAAGAATTAAACAACTGCTTTTATTGGGATAATACGGAACAGGCTTTGGTTGTAACCACAGCGAATGAAGTTGCAACTGCTCTTCCTGACACATTGGCATCTGGAGCGCCTGTTTTTCTTCAGAGGGACGATACGATCTATGTTTCTTTAGATTATGTCGCAAGATATACAAATATTCAGGTGGACACTTATTCGAATCCGAATCGGGTATTTTTGCGTACTCAGTGGGGAGATAGCGTAACGGCAGATGTAAAGGAAACTGCTCAAATCCGGACGGAGATGGATGTGAAAAGTCCGATTTTGACGGACGTAGAGCCTGGCCTTGGCCTTACTGTTTTGGAACAGGAAGAAAAGTGGTCGAAAGTCTACGTGCGGGATGGATATGTCGGGTATATCCTCAACGAAGACTTAAAGGATGTTCATACGCAGACCGATCCTGGACCGAATCCGTTGCCGGAGTATACGAGGACCACGTTGGATGGAAAAGTTTTTCTGGTATGGCATCAGGTGTTCGAGGAATCTGGTCTGAATGCACTGGACGATTTACTGGCCAATGCGGAAGGAGTGAATGTACTGGCTCCTACCTGGTTTTCTATCAAGGACGAGGAGGGGAACCTGGAGTCCAGGGCCAATCATGATTATGTGCAAAAAGCCCATTCCAGAGGTCTTCAAGTGTGGGCTTTAGTGGAAAATATCAATATTGAAGGTGTCAATGCAGATCGGCTGTTGAATGTCACATCTCATAGAACCAATTTGATTAACGGTCTGATTCAGTATGCGGAAGAATATGATTTGGACGGGATTAATGTAGATTTGGAAAAACTTCCTTCTTCCGCCGGGGATGGATATATCCAGTTTATCCGGGAACTTTCTGTCGCGTGCCGAGGGAGAGGGCTGATCCTTTCCGTAGACAATTATGTCCCATCGGCCTGGACGGAACATTATCACCGAAAAGATCAAGGGATCGTGGCGGATTATGTGATTATTATGGCATATGACGAGCACTATAATGGCTCGGACGCTGGGTCTACAGCCTCGGTGAATTTTATTCGTCAGGGAGTGGAAGACACGTTAAAGGAGGTTCCGGCGGAAAAGGTAATCACAGCGCTTCCTTTCTACACAAGACTCTGGAAAACAGAAGGCTCTGAGCTGTCTTCGGAAGTAAAGAGCATGGATGAAGTTCAGACCCTGATTTCTTCCGGAACGTACAATGTGACATGGCAGGAGGAACTGGGACAAACGTACGCTGAAATGGAGCAAGAGGGAATTACCTATCAGATCTGGGTGGAGGATGAGGCGTCCATAAAAGCCAAGCTTGCTGTCGTCCAGCCATTTGATTTGGCAGGGCTTGCAGGTTGGAAGCTTGGCATGGAGGCGGACTATGTCTGGAATTTGATCGCGGAGGCTTTAAATATATAAGCTTCTCTGTGTAATCAAAATACCCCGCGGCTTTGCTGCGGGGTATTTTGATTACAGAAATATTTGTTGAAAAGGAATTTTGGCGGCGGATAGAATTTCTTCTTCTCTCTGGTGACAGGTAAAGAGGAAAATCTGTCCGCTGTAATTTTCCGATAGCCAATGCAGCGTAGCCGATAAGCGTTCGCTGTCATAGTAAACAAAGCTGTCGTCCAAAAAGAGAGGCATCTGTTCATCTGGCCAAAGAAATTCGATACAGGCCAGGCGAAAGGCCAGATAGACCTGCTCGATGGTACCGGTACTGGCCTGGTAGAGGGGAATCCTCTTTTCGTCTTGAATCAGAGAAAAACTCAGATCTTCGTCGATGGCAAGGCCGGTGTATGCGCCATCTGTCAATCCTTTTATTAACTCGGAAGCCTTTTCTTCTAAGAAAAAGCCGAAGGAATCAAATACGGTGGAGGAGAGTTCCTGCATGGTATCCATGGCTAAGGTGATCGCAGCAATTTCTTCTTCGATGAGGCGATTTTTTTGAACGTTCTCCTGGATGGCGTCTTTGCGATTTTGCAGAGAGCGGAGAGCCTCTTCTTTTTGTTCGGCTAACCATTGCTGACGGCGTGCCTGTTCCAGCTGCTTTAGAAGCTCAGGCTGTTTTTGCTGGGCCTTTAACAACGCGTCCATATCCTGATGCAGGGTTTGATGGCTTTGTGAGATCGTATGGAAAAGGTTCCGGCAGTGAGTCAGCCGTTCGGTAAGGAGCTCGGCTAATTCTTCGTCCGGTACGTCTGCTTCTTCTCCAAAATGATATTCGTAGATTTCACGCATGATACGGCAGTCGTCCCGGTAGTCAGCAGATGCTTCCCGCCGCCGGCCAAGCCGTACCGACAAGGTTCCGCTGACAATGCTGGCGAGAAACGTCAAAACAGCAGGGAGGTAATGATGGGAGAGAACCAAGGTGCAGGAAAACCATAGACCAGCCAAGGCCCCAGCGGCAAATAGGAGACCAGTGATGGCAGCGAGAGGGCGCAGCGCACCCCTCAGCGGTTTTCGGTAATGAGATAAAAATTCCTGGCGGGCATCCTCCAACTCTTCGATTTGCTCCAGCGTATCTTCGATGTCTTCTTCTTGGACAATCTGGTGTTCTTTTAAGCTTTCTTCCCCGCGGGCAATAATGTTGGTCAGTTGCTGATGGTGGGCGCCTAGACGCAGAATTTCCCGGTCCAGAGAATCTTTTTTGTGTTCCAAGGCAGGGAGTTCTTTGCCGGAAGGCATGGTTTTTAATTCCTGTTCCAAAATGTGAATTCTCTTCCCTAACTCGTCATTTTCATGGTCTGCTTCTCGGGAAAAAGAACCTTCCTGTTTCTTTTTTTCCTTCTTTAGAAACAGAAGCGCCTGGGTGATATCCACGGAGGCAGAACCGGAGGAGCGGAGATTGACAATATGGTTTCGAAGCTCATCGGCCAGTTCCGGCCCAGTGGCCGCGCGCAGCTGCCCTACCGATAGGGTATTGGCATAGAGCGCTGGCGAGAGGCCGCAGAGAAGCTCGGTAAAATTGGCGCTGGAAGGAGTCAACTCTTTGGAATTGGTCTCGTCGACCAGGGTACAGGGCTGCGAGCTTTTTTCAAAATTTCGATGAATGGAATAAAGAACATGATCTTTTTCTAGTTCCATCACACCGCCGTAAGTATTACTTCCGTTCCAGGGAAGATAACGGCTGTAGGTATCTGTCCTAGCTCCCCGGCCCCGGCTTCGTTCGATACCGAAGAGCATTGCCTGCAAGAATGCATGCAGCGTGCTTTTTCCACTTTCATTTTCACCGGAAATGAGGTGGATTCCCTGGGAGAAGGAGAAGGTTTGGTTTTCTAGTTTTCCAAAATGATTGATATGAATACGATGAATCTTCAAAGAAAACTCCTTATCTGCTTTCTGTGTTGTACAGCGCCTGCAATCCGTAATATAACGCCTTTTTCCGAATAGGGTCTTCCTCACCGGAAGAAAGGGCGCGAATATAGTAACCGATCAGATCATTAGAATGATCCTGTTCCATGGTTTCCAGGTCATATTCCGGTTCCGTATCGTCGACGATTTCCACGATTCTCCCTGCCTTTTGTAAAAGATCCAAATCGAAGGTGATGTCTGGATCACGAAAACCGGTCAGGCGAATCTTATAGATATCGCCGGGATGTTGGTCCAGATGTGGCTGAATTATGTCGAGAAGATGAGACGTCGACGTATTTCGGTCAGTCTGTATCGATAGCGGAATATATTGGGCGGATGCAACGGGCACCCAGTCCAGCCGTGTTTTATCCTTTGTGATCTCGCCAAAGATATATCCGCGAGGACCAATATCCGTACGGTCCAACGGTTCTGGAGAACCGGGGTATGCGGCGGGGATTTCCTCAAAAACCTGCGGTTGGTGGATATGGCCTAAGGCTACGTACCGAAAACCAGAGCCAGAAAATGAGGAGGGGCGAAATGGAATATGAAGCGCGTCGCCGCCGTGAGCAAGAAGGATATGAAAACGGCCATCAGAAGGCGCCCGGCAGCCTTCATAAAGAGGCTCCCGAATTTCAGGGCGATGATAGCTTAGACCGTGAATTTCCGTGTTAATATCCTCCAGATAAACAGAGGTCATAGTGGAGGCGGTCAAAAACGTTACATTTTCTGACCAGGGATAGTCGAGGTAGGAAGAGCTTTCGGAGAGATAGTCGTGGTTTCCAGCGATCAATACCACATGCGTATGCGTCAGCCTGGAAAATAAATAATTGATATCTTTTAATTCTCTCTTTAACGGTTGCCGGTGAAAAAGGTCGCCGGCAATGAGAAGGAGATCCGCTTGCTTTTCCTCGGCGTCTTGCAGAATCTTTCGAAAGGCAGCGCCAATGGCGTCGGCGCGTTCCTTGCTCCAAGGCTTCCCAGCATCGGGGACAATGCCGAGATGAATGTCGGCGGTATGCAGAAAACGCAAAATATTACCTCCTTACAAAAAACTTGTCATAAAAGTTGCCTATACTGATTATAGTAGATTTAACGGGAGTCTTCAATAAGATTTCGCGGATTTCCGCGAATTTTGTAAAAATGGAAAATAAAAAAATGTATTGGGTACCGCCTTTCCAGATGAGGAAAAATATGGTATGATATCTGTAAATTTATAGAGAGAGGGAAGCGTCATGATAAAAAAGAAAATGATTGCTATGTTGCTGGCGGGAGGACAGGGAAGCCGCTTAGGCGTCTTGACAGCCAAGGTGGCCAAGCCGGCGGTAGCGTTTGGTGGAAAATATCGGATCATTGATTTTCCCTTGAGCAACTGTGTAAATTCAGGCGTAGATACGGTGGGAGTTTTGACCCAGTATCAGCCGCTGCGTCTAAACAGCCATATTGGGACCGGGCTTCCCTGGGATTTGGACAAGCGGGATGGGGGCGTAACCGTGCTGCCTCCCTATGAAAAAAGCAGAGATAGCGAATGGTATACCGGGACGGCGAATGCGATTTATCAAAACCTGGAATATATGGAGCAATATCATCCGGATTATGTGCTCATTCTTTCCGGAGATCATATCTATAAAATGGATTATGAAGAGATGTTGGAATGCCATCAGAAAAATGGCGCGGACGCTACGATTGCTTCGATGCCTGTGGCCTGGGAAGAGGCCAGCCGTTTTGGAATTGTGGTGACGGACAAGAACCATAAAATCACAGCGTTTGAGGAAAAACCAGAAAAGCCTAGAAGCAATCTGGCCTCGATGGGAATCTATATTTTCAATTGGAATCTTCTTCGGGAGGCTTTGATATCCTTAGCGGATGTACCCAGCTGCGATTTTGGCAAGCATATTATTCCGTATTGTTTTGAAAAGACGAATAATCTGTATACCTATGAGTTTCACGGATACTGGAAAGACGTGGGAACTTTGGCTTCTTACTGGGAAGCAAATATGGGCCTGGTGGATTTGGTTCCAGAGTTTAATCTCTATGAAGAGTTTTGGAAGATTTATACGAGGGAGGCGGCGCTTCCGCCCCTTTATATGGCTTCTGGCGGGAGAGCGGAGCGTTCTATTATCGGGGAAGGGTCTTCGATATATGGCACGGTCATTCACTCTGTATTAGGACCAAACGTTTTAGTGGAAGAAGGCGCTGTGGTGCGTGATTCCATTATCATGAGCGGTGTTCGAATCGGGAAACGCGCCAGGATTGAGAAAGCGATTATTGCGGATAACACCGTTGTGGGGGAAGATACGGTCTTGGGCGAGGGCAGATTTGCTGAGAGTAGATTGGATTCCCGCGTGTATAGCAGTGATTTGGTGACTGTAGATGAAGATTCGTCGATACCGGCAGGAGTCTCTGTTGGAAAGAATACCGCGATATCCGGATATACAAAGCCGGCAGACTATCCTGGAGGCCGTCTTCCAGACGGCGGATATATTATAAAGGCAGGTGAGATCGGATGAAAGCGTTAGGGATTATTTTGGCCGGCGGCAACGGCCGCAGAATGCGGGAACTCAGCAGAAAGCGGGCGGTGGCTGCGATGCCGGTAGCAGGCAGCTATCGGGCGATTGATTTTGCGCTGAGCAATATGACAAACTCTCAGATTGGCAAAGTGGCGGTGATTACCCAGTATAGTTCCCGTTCCCTGAACGAACATCTGAGTTCTTCTAAATGGTGGGACTTTGGGCGGAAGCAAGGTGGTCTCTTTGTGTTTAATCCCACGATTACGCCCCAGAATAATGAATGGTATCGGGGAACAGCGGACGCCCTGGCGCAAAATCTGAATTTTCTTCGGGACAGCCACGAGCCTTATGTGGTGATCGTACCGGGAGACGGCGTCTACAAATTGGATTACAATCAGGTGATCGAGTACCACATGCAAAAGGAAGCGGATATTACCGTGGTCTGCAAACAATTGCCGGCGGGAACTGACGTTAGCCGATTTGGCGTGGTGGAATTGGATCCGAATATGAGGATTGTCGGATTTGAAGAGAAACCGGCGATTACCGAGCTAAACATGGTTTCCTGTGGGATTTACGTGGTGCGGCGCCGCCTGCTCATCTCTCTTTTAGAGCAGTGCGAGGAGATGGAATGGTTTGACTTTGTCCGGGACGTGTTGATGCGCCAGCGTAGGGCAAAGAAAATTTACGCCTATCCGCTCCAGGGATACTGGGCAAATATTTCCACGGTAGACGCCTATTATCAATGTAACATGGATTTTTTGGAGCCGGCAGTAAGACAGGAATTTTTCTATGATGATCCGGAGATCTACACGAAAGTGGATGATAATCCGCCGGCAAAATTTAATCCAGGAGCTCTGGTAGAAAATAGCCTGGTGGCCAGCGGCACCATTATCAATGGGACAATTCAAGACTCTGTGATCTTTAAAAAGGTATTTGTGGGAAGCGGCTGCCGGATTCAAAACTGCATTATTTTGAACGATGTGTCCATTGGAGACGGCGTGGTGTTGGAAAACTGCATTGTAGAATCCCGGACAAAAATTCAAGCGGGAACGCAGGTCAGAGGAGAAGAAGGAGCGATTCGAATTGTAACACACTAAATATTTGATGGAATGCGGAGGGAGCGCTGACCTGCGGCTTGAAAGGAAAAACCTCAAGCCGCACGCCGGTGCTTTTTTGTTTCATTTCATAGGAAATTTCAACGAAATTTCCTATGAAATGAAACAAAAAAGCGCTCCGCTATGGATCGCACTGCGGCGGAGAGGAAGATGGCAGCAAAGCTGCCCCGCCGCAGGCGGAGAATTTCGCCAAGCGAAATTCTTTCTTAATTTAATAGGAAATTCCTTATTATTTTCACCAGGATGCTTCGATTTCGTGGATTTTACGTACCAAATCATCATTGACAGGCGTGGGAATTTGATGTTTTTTTCCAAGGCGGATGGTCGTACCTCCGAAAAGGTCCACTTCTGTTTTTCTATGATTGCGAATATCCTGGCACATGGAAGTGGTATTTTCTGGGGCCAGGCCGCGGATCAAATCCAGCCAGCTGTCAATTTCAGCGTCGGCCAGGAAAACGCCTTCCGGCCTGGCTACGGCCTGCACCTCTTTCATGGCGGAAGTGGTCAAGGCGGTAAGCTCCGGGTTTGACATGACTTCCCCATAGGTATATTGGTAAACGGCAGTCACTTGATTGATACCAGTGTTTAACATCATTTTACTCCACTGGTGATGCAGAATATCCTCTGGAATTCTGCAGTCAAGGCCGGCAGAAGTAAGGAATCGCTGGACAGCCAGCAGGTTTTCACTGTGGGAACCATCTTTTTCCCCGATGGCCACATATCCAAGATTTTGATAGGAAACACCGTTGCCTGTTTTCGTAGCGTCCATTCCCTGCACTGTACAATAGAGCAGGTTTTTATCCCCGTACTGGAGGGCAAGGTCGTTCTCGCTGACGATTCCATTTAGCAGCGAAATCAGGATGGTGTCGGGGCTGATGATGGCGGATGCCTGACGGATCGCTTGGGCAAAAGTGGTATACTTTGTCGCAAAGAATACCACGTCCGCAGGTTCGGACGCTTCCTCCCAGGAACAGTAACGAAACAGGCAGGGTTCGCCGTTGGCAAATACACCGTTGTTTTGGTAGCGCCGGATACGCTTGGTATCTGCCATAACAGTGAGCGCTTCCGGTCCAAAATGATCGATCAATTGTTTTCCATACATGATGCCGAGGGCTCCTAAGCCGACAAGAGCTGCATGGCGGATTTGTTTCATCGGAAATTCCTCCTTTTTCTGGTTTCAGTATAACGTTCCTAGGAGGATTTGTCAAAACAAAAGCCTTTCCTCGCTTGACCGCCGCCCAGCCCTTTGTTACAATAGAATCCGGCAAGAAAATGCTTACCTGGACAGGAAAATCCGGGAATACGGAGGAACTCATGAAATTGATTGTAGGGCTGGGAAATCCGGCTGCAAAATATGAAGGAACAAGACATAATATTGGTTTTTCGGTGATTGACCGGTTGGCGGAAGCCCATGGAATCCGAGTGAATACCAACCGGCAAAAAGGGCTTTGCGGAACGGGTATCCTGGCCGGTGAAAAAGTGATGTTGGTAAAGCCGCTGACGTTTATGAATCTGAGCGGAGAATGTATCCGTCCTTTGATGGATTATTATAAATTGGAACCGTCGGAGCTTTTGGTGATCTATGATGACATCAGCCTGGAACCGGGCCAGATTCGAATCCGGGCAAAAGGAAGCGCTGGAGGGCACAACGGGATCAAAAGTATTTTGGCGCATCTGGGTACCCAGGAATTTCCACGGATTAAGGTGGGGGTTGGGGGAAAGCCGGAGCAGATGGACCTGGCGGACTATGTGCTGGGACATTTTAACCGGGAAGAGCAGGCCGCGATGGCGGAAGCCGTAAAGTTGGCGGCGGAAGCGGCAGAAGTCATTCTAACGGATGGCATCAAAGAAGCAATGAATCGATTTAACGCATTTAAGAGGAAGGAAGAACATGACGGCGAGCTTTGATTGTCCCTTAGATGAATTAAGGGAGTACGAAGAGATCAAACAATCCTTAAAGTCAGGGCGGGGACCGCTCTTGATTAGTGGTTGCGTGGATTCGCAAAAGGTTCATTTGGCATGTCAGTTGGCGGAGGATTCGCCGCTTTCTTTGATTGTAACTTATAATGATTCCCGGGCAAAAGAGATCTGTGAAGATGCCCGGTGTTTTTCGGAATCTGTTTTTTTCTATCCGGCAAAGGATTTACTCTTTTATCAGGCGGATATCCATGGAAATCTTTTGATGCAGCAGCGGATGGCGGTCTGGAAACAGATGTTGGAGGAAGGGAGAGGCGTTATTGTCACCACCATAGACGGCTGTATGGACCCGATTGCTGCGCCAAGAGAATTGGAAAAGCGGATTCTTTCATTGGAGACCGGCCAGACATTGGATTTGGCGGATTTTGGAAAACATCTGATAAAGATGGGATATGAGCGGGAAGCACAGGTGGAGGGACCTGGGCAGTTCGCCATTCGCGGCGGAATTTTGGATATTTTTCCTTTGACAGAGGAAGTGCCGGTGCGTGTGGAACTGTGGGGAGACGAGATCGATTCGATCCGAAGTTTTGATATCGAAAGCCAGCGTTCCATGGAAAATGTAACGGTGGTACGAATTTATCCGGCGGGGGATGAATGGGAGACGGAAGGGATGCCAAAGGTATCTTTCTTAGAGTATTTTTTGGAAGATACGCTGTTTTTTCTGGATGAGCCGGCCCGCCTGGAAGAGAAGGCCGACGGCGTGGCGAAAGAGTTTCAGGAAAGCATGGTTCACCGTTTGGAGAAGGGCTTAGAGGATGCGGGGAAGGTTCCGACACTTTTATCCACGGCGGAAGTATTTTCCCTTTTGGGCAGAAAACGGGCGTTGGCGTTGACTGGATTGGAGCAAAAGGGACGCAGTTTAAAGATCGAGGGACGTTACCAGATTCAGGCGCAGACGCTTCATTCGTACCAGGACAACTTTGAAACCTTGATTGGAGATTTGAAACGTTGGAAACGGGAGCATTACCGGGTGGTACTGCTGGCCGGATCGCGGACGAGGGGCGCAAGGCTGGCTTCTAATTTGCAGGACTACGGTTTGGCGGCATTTTTTTCTGAGGAAGAGAAAAAGGAAGTGCATCCTGGTCAAGTGTTGGTGACCTGCGGCAGTATTCATAAGGGATTTTCTTATCCAATGCTTCGCTTCATCGTTCTGGCGGAGAGCGATTTGTTCGGCAAGAATTCCAAAAAGAGAAAGAAAAAGGCCGCTTATGAAGGGCGGAAAATCCAGGAATTTTCGCAGCTTTCCGTCGGAGATTATGTGATTCATGAAAACCATGGTCTGGGAATCTATCAGGGAACGGAACGGATCGAAGTCAGCGGTATTGCCAAGGACTATATGAAGATCACATACGGAGACGGTGGAAATTTATATATTCCGGTGACCCAGATGAATCTTGTTCAGAAATATGCGGGCTCAGATGCGGAAAAAGTTCCGAAGCTGAATCGTCTGGGAGGCGCGGAGTGGCACAAAACCAAGACAAAGGTGCGAGGGGCGGTGCGGGAGATCGCCCAGGATTTGGTGCGTCTGTATGCAGCAAGGCAGAATCAAAAGGGCTTTGTCTACAGCGAGGATTCGGTGTGGCAAAAAGAATTTGAAGAGCAGTTTCCCTATGAGGAGACCGAAGATCAAGCACGCGCCATCGAGGCAGTAAAAGGGGACATGGAGCAGGGCAAAATCATGGACCGGCTGATCTGCGGCGATGTGGGCTATGGCAAGACAGAGGTGGCGATCCGAGCAGCTTTTAAGGCGGTGCAGGATGGAAAACAGGTGGCCTATCTGGTCCCAACTACGATTTTGGCTCAGCAGCATTACAATACCTTTGTTCAGCGAATGAAGGAGTACCCGGTGCATGTGGATTTGCTCTGTCGGTTCCGAACGCCAGGAGAGCAGAAGAAAACCATCGAGAGATTAAAGAAGGGGATGGTAGACATTGTCATCGGAACGCACCGTCTGCTTTCCAAAGACGTCCAATTTAAGGATTTGGGTCTTTTGATTATCGATGAAGAGCAGCGTTTTGGCGTTTCTGACAAAGAAAAAATCAAAACGCTAAAGGAAAATGTGGACGTACTGGCGTTGACGGCGACGCCGATTCCTCGGACGCTTCATATGAGTCTCATCGGAATCCGTGATATGAGCGTGCTGGAAGAGGCGCCGATGGATCGGGTGGCCATCCAGACTTATGTGATGGAGTTTAACGACGAGCTGGTGCGGGAAGCCATTCAGAGGGAACTTGATCGCGGCGGACAGGTGTACTATGTCTATAACCAGGTGAAGAATATCGCGGAGATGACAAATCATATCGCTTCTTTAGTGCCGGAGGCCAGCGTTGTCTTTGCCCATGGCCAGATGCGGGAGCATGAGTTGGAACGGATTATGCTGGACTTTATCAATGGGGAAATCGATGTTCTCGTATCGACCACGATCATTGAGACCGGCCTGGATATTTCCAATGTGAATACAATTATTATTCACGATGCGGATCGGTTTGGCCTGTCCCAGCTTTATCAGCTGCGGGGGCGCGTCGGCCGCTCCAGCCGGACGGCCTATGCGTTTTTGATGTATCGCCGGGATAAGATGCTGCCGGAGATTGCGGAAAAGCGTCTTCAGGCAATCCGGGAATATACGGCCCTGGGGTCTGGAATTCGGATCGCCATGCGGGATCTGGAACTGCGCGGGGCAGGAAATTTGCTGGGTGCGGAACAGCATGGTCATATGGAGGCGGTGGGATATGATCTCTACTGCAAGCTTTTGGGCGCCGCGGTGCAGGAGGCAAAGGGAGAAAAGACTACCGTGGCTGATTTTGAGACGGAGATCGACGTGACCATCGATGCCTATCTGCCCGCGGGATATATCCGCAATGAAGCTCAGAAGATGAATATCTATAAGCGGATCGCCGGCATTGAAAACGATGACGACTATATGGATATGCAGGACGAATTGATTGACCGGTTTGGCGAGATGCCAAAGCCGGTGCAAAACCTGCTGCGGATCGCACTTTTAAAATCTTTGGCCCATGAAGCGTATGTAATTGAGGTGGCTGGAAACCAGGACGAACTGAAGTTTACCATGTTTGCCGAAGCGCCGGTGGAGCCGTCTCGGATCGCGCCAATGATCGAAAAATATAAAGGCGATCTCCGGGTTTCCGTTGGAAAGAATCCTTGTTTTATCTATCGGGACCAAAGAAAGCGAAATACGGATTCACTGAAGATGCTGGAGACGATCCGCAGCATTTTGGAGGATATTCGAAGCTTGCTAGAATAAGAATTTATCGAGATTGCTTACGGAATCATGAAAAATTGGTGTTTTCCGATAAAATTGTTGCTAGAAAAGGAAAAAGGTTTTATAATACCATTAATGTGCCAGAAAGCGCGTACTTTTTGGTTCGTCCGGCAAGAGCCGGAGAATATAACCTTTGGAGGCAGACTATGAAGGGATGGAAAAAAGGAATAGGAGCGCTGTTAGCAGCAGCTTTGATGGTTGGTACGGCGGCAGGATGCTCCACATCCATGGACGAATATGCGACGACGCCGGCGCTGACTTATGGGGATCAGACGATCTATCTGGACGAGGCGAATTTCTGGCTGCGGTATGAGCAGTGGGCCACAGAAGCCCAGTATGGTCTTATGTACCAATATTATGGCTATACCAATATGTGGGAAGCTTCGGCGGACGGAGGAAAGACGTTGGCCCAGCAGATGAAAGAAGATGTGATGGCTCAACTGATTCAGACTTGTATCCTAAATGATCACGCGGAAGAAAAGGGGATTAGCCTGACGGATGCGGACAAGTCTAAGATTGCGGAGCAGATTGCCAATATACGGGATGTTTTTGCAGAGGAGTTTCGGGAATATTCCGATGCCAGCGATGAAAGCATCACGGCCTGGATGGAGAGAAACGCACTGGCCGTCAAGGTATGGGACGCGGTAAAACAGGAAGCGGAGGTCACCGTCTCCGATGAAGAGTGTCAGGAATTTACGATCGAGTATGTAAATATCAGCAACAGCGCAGGAACAGAAACTGCCGGTACGGAAAGTACGGAGGGCGCTGATACGGAAAAGCTGACGGGAGAAGCGTTGGCGGATGAAGTGGAGCGGCGGCTGAACGCGGGAGAGTTATTCAGCGACTTTGCTGCGGAACTGGGAACCACGAGCTCTACCCAGAGTCTTTTGAAAGTAGACCCGGAAAATACGAGTACGCTGTATGCGGAAGGCTCTACGATGAAGACTGGCGAGATTCGAAAGGTTGCGACAGAGACCGGATGGTATGTGATTCAGTGCACGTCGGATCTGGATGAGACAGCTACTGAAGGGAAGCGGGCTTCGGTAGAAAATACCAAGCGGGAAGAGTATTTTAATTCTGTTTATGTCGAGTGGGCAGCGGCGGCGCCGGCTTACGAGGTACAGAAAGCTTGGGATGATTTAAAACTGGACAAGATGATTTATGTGGAGAAGCCGACAGAAGCGACAACGGCAGCGGAAGGCGAGTCCACGTCGGCAGCTGATGAGACAACGGCGGCAGACGAATCGACGACAGCGGCGGATGGGACCACAACAGCGGCGGAAAGCGAGCCCGCGACGGTGGAAGCCGAATCGACGACAGCAGCAGAGACTACGGCAGCAAATTAGGAGAAGAGGAGAGGGCTGCCGCAGGATCAGGAGAAGAGCATTCCCTAGGGGGAGTCTGTTTTCCGGTTCCTGCGGCGGCTCTTCTTTCATCTTGGCAAAAGAGGCTATTAGATGAAGGATTGATTCCCGTCAGGAATACAGATAAGTTGTCCACTGTTTATAGAGGCGGGAGTCATCCCTAAATGATATACATAAAAGGAAATTTTACAGATAGAAACGAGGAATCCGCTATGGGGGGAGATGGCCTGACCGGGTTAACGAGCCGGGAGGTTCAAGAACGGATAAAAGAGGGGTTGGTAAACGGAGAAGAGGAGATCCGCAGCAAGAGCTTTGGCGAAATTTTGTGGAACAATATCATTACTCCGTTTAACATTTTAAATTTCATATTGGCATCGCTCATCTTGATGGTCGGCTCCTATAAAAACATGCTGTTTATGGGCGTTATTTTTTGCAATGCAGTGATTGGAACCGTGCAGGAAATCCGGGCAAAGCGTTTGATTGATAAACTGTCTTTGATCGCGGCGCCGAAAGCCCATGTGGTGAGGGATGGAAAAACGAGAACCATCCCAGTTGAAGAACTGGTAAAAGACGACGTGATGGTTCTGGAAGCGGGAAATCAGATCTGTGCGGATAGTCTGATTCTTTCTGGGAGCTGCGAAGTCAATGAATCGCTGATTACCGGAGAGCCCAATCCGATTTTGAAAGAAGCAGGGGATTCGGTGCTGTCCGGAAGTTTTGTGGTTTCCGGTACCGCCTGGTCAAAGGTGGTTCACGTGGGGGCGGAGAACTATGCCTCCCAGATCAGCCGGAATGCCAAGTACATGAAGCGGCCCAACTCGGAAATCATGGAAAGCATCAATAAAATCATTAAGGTAATCGGTTTTTCTATTTTGCCAATCGGAATCGCATTGTTTTGCAAACAATTCTTTTTTGGCGCCGTGCCAAAGGAGAAGGCGGTGGTCAGCACCGTAGCCGCGTTGGTGGGAATGATTCCGGAGGGGCTGGTGCTGCTGACCAGCGTGGTTCTGGCTGTGGGCGTTATCCGCCTGGGGAGAAAAAAAGCGTTGGTGCAGGAGCTGTATTCCATTGAAACTCTGGCGCGTGTGGACGTATTGTGCCTGGATAAGACTGGAACGATTACCACTGGAGATATGCAGGTAGATCGCCTGCATCCGTTACCGGGACATACGAAGGAGGAAGCGAGAAACGCGATTGCTTCTATCGTAGCCGCCTTGCCGGATCGCAATCCGACGGCTCAGGCGATGCGGAAATTTTGTCCCAAAGCGCCTGGGTGGAAAGCGGGGGCGATGATTCCCTTTTCCTCTGCTAGGAAGTGGAGCGGCGTAGAGTTTCCCGGCCATGGAACCTATGTGGTCGGGGCGGAGCAATTCGTTTTAAAACAGGGACTTGCCGCTTTTCGGAAGCAGATTGATGAGGCGGCCTCCAAGGGGCAGCGGGTTTTAGTGCTTGCCGTTAGTGAAGAGAGATTCCGAGGCCAGCAATTGCCTTACGGTTTGTCGCCGGTGGCTTTGCTTTTTATCAGCGATACCATCCGTGAAAATGCAGAGAAAACATTAAGCTACTTTGTCGATCAGGGTGTCGACCTGAAAGTGATTTCCGGGGATAATGCCAAGACGGTAGCCTGTGTCGCCCGCCGGGTAGGACTGCCGGGGGCGGACCGCTATGTGGACGCCACGACGCTTCACAGCGAAAAAGAGGTGCAGGCCGCAGCCAGGGAGTATACGGTGTTTGGGCGTGTAACGCCCCAGCAGAAATTGCAGCTGGTCCAGGGACTGAAGGCCCAGGGACATACGGTGGCAATGACCGGAGATGGGGTAAACGACGTGCTGGCGCTAAAAGAAAGTGATTGCAGCATTGCCATGGCTTCCGGGAGCGATGCGGCCCGTACCGTCAGCCAGTTGGTGCTGTTGGACTCGAATTTCGCTTCTATGCCCCACATTGTAGCGGAAGGGCGGCGTTCCATCAACAACTTGCAAAGATCGGCCTCCTTATTTTTGGTAAAGACGTTCTTTAGTACCATTTTGGCGGTCCTTTTCATCTTTGTAAACGCATCCTATCCCTTTGAACCGATCCAGTTTACTTTGATTAGTTCTCTGACCATCGGGGCTCCGTCTTTTATTCTGGCCTTGGAGCCAAACCGGGAACGGATTCGTGGAAAATTTTTGTGGAATATTATTCGAAAAGCGATACCGGGAGCGCTGACCAATGTGTTTAATACCATTTTGCTTGTAATGCTGGCAAGGAATATGCACTTTTCTACGGCCCAGATTTCCACGATGGCGGTGGTGCTCCTTGGATATACGGGCATGATGATTTTGTTTAAAGTCTGCATTCCTTTTACCTGGCAGAGGATGCTGCTTTTTGGCGCAGTGGGAACCGGGTTTATCTTAGCCTTCCTATTCTTAGGACAGCTCTTTTCGCTGGAATGGATCACCTTCCGGATGGCCGGGCTTTTGCTGCCTTTGGTAGCGGCGGCGACAGGAGTGTTCCTTTTGCTGTTATCGTTGACATCTGAGTTTTTGGAGAAACGAGGAAAGTAGAGGGTGTGTATGGCGAAAGAATATGGTTTGGTACTGGCGGGCGGAGGTGGAAAGGGCGCTTATCAGATTGGCGTCTGGAAGGCTTTAAAGCAGTGCGGATGGATAGAGCGGATCGGGGCGGTTTCCGGCGCGTCTATTGGCGCTTGGAACGCGGCTCTTTTTGCCAGTGTTGATTGGGAACAGGCGGAATACGGGTGGGGACATCTGCCCTCCTTAAAGCAGACGGGCGACCCGAAGCAGGCCGTGTCCATGGAAGGTTTGGAAACGCTGATTACGGCTATGGCAAGGATTCTGAATTCGCAGGAACCGTCGGGGTGGCCCATGGACGTGTACGCCAACGCATGCCCGGCTGGAACAAAGGAATGTCGGTATTTTCGACTGAATGAGAGAGATCAAGCGGACTGCCAAGCGATTTTGCTGGCGTCGTCCGCTTTTCCGGGAGTATGTCCTCCGGTGGAGATCGAGGGAGCCCAGTATATAGACGGCGGTGTGGTCGACAATCTGCCCATTTTTCCTCTTTATCACAGAGGATTTCGCAAATTTATCGCCGTGCTGCTGTCCGATCATGGAGAGGTACCGGAAATGGAATATCCCGATGCGGAATTTCTCGTGGTTCGTCCCAGTGAAACTATTGGAGATTTTTTTGACGGGACCTTGGATTTTTCTCCGGAGGGAGCACGAAGGCGCATGGAACTGGGCTTTCGTGACGCCCTCCGGGTATTGGAAGCGAAAAAGTAGATTAGAGTGCGTGGATGGGACTGGTTGCCTGCTGCAGCCAGGCCTTTTCTTTTTCCGACAGACGACCGGACAGTTCGCGCCAGACCAAAGCGTGATATTGATTGAGAAGCTCGATTTCGTATTCTGTCATCTGGGAGATATCAATAGCCTCCTTATCAATCGGGCAGAGTGTCAGCGGTTCAAAGGCCAGGAAATGGCCGTAGGCGGTGTCTGGGCCGTCGATGCAAAGCAGGTCGTTCTCAATGCGGATGCCAAAAGCGCCGTCCTCATAAAATCCGGGTTCGTCGCTGGTGACCATGCCCGGCTCTAGGATACCGCTTGGTTTTTGGGGATTTGTATTCCAGGCAAACCGGTTTGGCCCTTCGTGGACGTTCAAAAGGAAGCCGATTCCATGGCCGGTTCCGTGCCGGTAATCCAGTCCCAATTCCCAAAGGGGGCGGCGGGCTAGGATGTCTAGATGTTCACCGCGGCAGCCGGAGGGAAAATGAGCGTCCGCCAATGCCAGCATGCCTTTTAACACAGCGGTATAACAGGTTTTCATTTCCTTTGTGACCGGGCCTAAGGCGACGGTTCGGGTGATATCCGTGGTGCCGTCGATATAGTGGGCGCCGGAATCCAACAGGAAGAGTCCTTCGGGCTTTAACGCCGTATCTGTTTCCGGAGTAGGCGTATAGTGGATGACAGCGGCATGGGAACCGTAAGCGGCGATGGTGTCAAAGCTGAGATCGAGAAAGCCTTCCTGTTCCCGACGAAAGGCTTCCAGGCGGCTGCTGGCAGTGATTTCCGTGATTGAATCCTTAGCGACGGCTTCTTTCAGCCAGCAAAGAAATTTTACCATGGCCGCGCCGTCTTTCCGGTTTGCTTCTTTTAGGCAGGAAATTTCCGCCGCGTTTTTTTTGCTCTTTAAGAGGGTAGTCGGGTTCGTCCCTAGTATCTGGCGGATTTCTTTTGGAACCGTCTGTTTTAACCGGTAACTGACGCGGGACGGGTCTAAGAATAAGTGACAATTTACCGGAAGAGAACGGAGGGCGTCATAGATTTCCTCGTAGGAGCAAAGACAGATGCCATCCTGAACCAGTTCCTCATGAAGCTCTTTGGACAGGGCGTCCAGATGAAGGAAAAGCTTTGTTTTGTCCGGCGTCAACAGGCAATAGGAAAAGAAAACCGGATTGCAGGAGATATCATTTCCCCGCAGATTCATCAGCCAGGCAATATCGTCAAGCCCAGTGATGAGGTAGGCGTTGGCTCCGCTTTTTTGCAGTTCCGCTCGTACCTGAGCCAGCTTTTCCAGACGTGGGATTCCAGCGGAGGAAAGCGGCAGGGACCAGATTGCCTTTGGGCAAAGGGGAGGGCGGTCGGTCCAGACGCTTTCGGCCAGGTCTTCTTCATAGGAAAAAGAAATGTTCTTTTTTTCCAACGTGGCCGCCAGATGGCGTCCCATTTGATAGGGGATGGTGCGGCCGTCTACTCCCAGCGCACCCCCGTCGGGAATTGTCCGAGTCAGGAACTCGTGAATGGCTTCCGTACCTGAGACTCCCAGGCGATACAGGGTGATTCCGCTGCCGGAAAGCTGTTGTTCTGCCTGAAGAAAGTAGCGGCCGTCAGTCCATAGGCCAGCCTCGTCCGCCGTTACGACCAGAGTGCCGGCGGAGCCGGTAAAGCCGGAGATATATTTTCGGAACTGAAAATGTTCGTTGACGTATTCGGATTCATGATAATCTGCAGTGGGAATCAAATAGGCGTCCAGTCCCCGCCTCTTCATGGCCTCCCGCAGCTGCGATAGTTCTTTTTTCATTCAAACCCCTCCCGTGAAATGAAAATTTTGGATATAGAATTTTCTTTTATTATACTTGGCTTCCGGAATGTGCGCAAGGAATGCAGGGGAAAATCATTGAGGAACGGAAGAAATTATGGTAGGATAAGAGCAAAGGAGCGGCAAAGAGGAATGAGGAGAATCATGTTGACGGTGGCCTACGACGGCACCAATTACTGTGGATGGCAGCTTCAGCCCAACGGCATTACCGTGGAAGCAGTATTGAACCGGGAACTGTCAAAATTGTTAAAAGAGGAAATACGGGTGCAAGGGGCGAGCCGTACAGACTCCGGCGTTCACGCCTTGGGAAATCTCTGCGTATTTGACACAAATACGAGAATTCCGGCGGAAAAGATCTGCTATGCGGTGAATCAAAGCTTGCCTGCGGATATTGTGGTACAAAAATCGGAGGAAGTCCCAGACGGTTATCATCCGAGGAAGTGCGAGAGTGTAAAGACCTATGAATACACGATTTATAACCGGAAACTGCCAAATCCTGTGTTCCGGCTTTATTCCTATTTCTTTTATACGCCGCTGGATGTGACGGCAATGCAGGAGGGCGCTGCTTTTTTGGTTGGGGAGCATGATTTTAAAAGCTTTTGTTCTGCGGGCTCTCAGGTGGAGAGCACGGTGAGAACCATATTGGACTTGACCGTGCGGGAGGATGGTCCTCTCATCAAAATCCGGGTCTGTGGGACAGGATTTTTATATAACATGGTGAGGATTATCGCCGGCACCTTGATACGGGTTGGGAGCGGATACTGGAAGCCGGAAATGGTTGGGGAAATTTTAGAAAAAAAGGACCGGACCGTGGCTGGTCCAAAGGCGCCGGCGGAGGGACTTTGTTTGATGGAAATAAAATTGAAAAACCCGCCGAACCCCTGATTTTTCTGGCTTTTTCTGTAAAAAGGGGATTGACACACACCAGGAAGTGTAATATAATTTATTACTGCGACATCAGGTGGAAACGCCACATATCCAATGCCCCGGAAACGGGCGGAACCACTTTATGATAGGCATTTTATTTTAGAAAGAAAAGAGAAAAACGAAGGAGGCTCACCCCATGAAGACTTTTATGGCCAGCCCGTCGACAATTGAGAGAAAGTGGTATGTGGTCGACGCCGAGGGAAAAACGTTAGGTCGTTTGGCAGCGGAAGTTGCTAATGTATTGAGAGGTAAGAAGAAACCGATTTTCACTCCTCATATAGACACCGGAGATTATGTGATTGTTGTCAATGCTGCTAAGGTTACTGTGACCGGCAAGAAGCTGGATCAGAAGATTTACCGCAGACATTCCGATTATGTAGGCGGAATGAAGGAAACCACCCTTCGCGAGATGCTGGCGAAGAAGCCGGAGAAGGTTGTGGAATTGGCAGTAAAAGGCATGCTTCCGAAGGGACCGCTGGGTTCTCAGATGTTGAAGAAGCTTCACGTGTATGCCGGACCGGAGCATGAGCAGCAGGCTCAGAAGCCGGAAGCGCTGGAATTCTAATCAGGGTAGAAGGAGGAAAAAACAATGGCTAACAAATGCTATGGCACCGGCAGAAGAAAAAAGAGCATTGCTCGCGTTTATCTGGTTCCGGGAACGGGAAAAATTACGATCAATAAGAGAGACATTGATGAATATTTTGGCCTGGAGACCTTAAAGGTTGTTGTACGTCAGCCCCTGGAGGCGACCGGTACGGGAGACAAGTTTGACGTACTTGTAAACGTACACGGCGGCGGCTTTACCGGCCAGGCTGGCGCGATTCGCCACGGCCTGTCCCGCGCTTTGCTGCAGGCAGATGCGGAGTATCGTCCGATCCTGAAAAAAGCAGGCTATCTGACGAGAGACCCTCGTATGAAAGAAAGAAAGAAATATGGTCTCAAAGCAGCCCGTCGCGCGCCTCAGTTCAGCAAGAGATAATCAGCTGGATTTTATCAATCAAAAAGCCTCAAAAACCTCGGAAAATCAAGGATTTCCGGGGTTTTTTTTGTCCCTGCGGCGTTGATTTTGTTTGTTTGATTTTGGCCGGCTTTATGCCAGCATTGCTGGAAGTGGAAAAGTAGGGGGAGGTTACGCTGCTGACATTGGAAGATCTTTATCGGTAAGGCTGTAAATCGATGGCATCGGTTTAGGAATGAGGAAAGAATATCTGTAAAAAAGTTTTAATTTTGGTGTATAATAAATATTGACATATCATGTCAGGATTTTGATGGTAATCTGTTATCAAAGGGGGAACTGGCAGTGCAGGAAAGCAGATTATTTAAGATCGTGTATTATTTGCTTGATAAAGGACAGGCGACTGCTCCGGAATTAGCAGAAAAATTTGAAGTATCCGTAAGGACGATTTACAGAGATATTGATGCGCTAAGTGGTGCGGGTATTCCTATTTATGCAGAAGCGGGGCGAAACGGTGGCATTCATTTGATGAATGATTTTATTTTAGATAGAGCCGTATTGTCAGAAGAAGAAAAGCAGGAAATTCTGACCGCCTTACAGAGCATAAATTCCACAAGAAATATGAGCAGCCATCAAACATTACAAAAACTTTCGGCAATATTTCACATTAGTTCGGAAAATTGGCTTGAAGTGGATTTTTCCAGATGGGGAAACGAGGGGACTGACAATGAGAAATTTGAATTACTAAAATCAGCGGTAATTCATCAAAAATGCGTAAAAATAACCTATGCAAATTCCTACGGAATTGTTAGCGACAGAGTGATTCAACCATTAAAACTGTCATATAAGTCTATGTCGTGGTACTTAAAAGCGTATTGTACGGAAAAGCAGGAGTATCGTATCTTTAAACTAACCCGCATTATAGATTTAGAGGTTCTCGCAGACAGTTTTTGCAAAAGTTCATTTCCAGAATTCGATGAAACACCGAGCCAAGCCTACCATACAATCGTATTGCGTTTTCCGAGACATATGTCCTATCGCGTTTACGATGAATTTGATAGGACAAGGGTAAGCAAAAAGGAGAACGGTGATTTCATCGTATCTGCTGAAATGCCAGAAGATGAATGGCTAATCGGATATCTGTTATCCTTCGGAACACAAGTAGATATTATAGAGCCTGCATACCTGAAAGATATTGTGGCAGAGCAGGCAAAGAAAATTTATGATAAATATAAAACTTGACATGAGGTGTCAGCATTTTTATGTTATGCTATTTTTGTAACCAAACAGATTTTGTACCCCTCCACACGCAAGTGGTGGAAAGCAACGTAATTTTAGTTGCATAAGGAGAATGATATGGGCAGACCAACAACAAAAAACGATTTACTAACAGCGGCAGCCTCTAATTATGAAAAGTTAAACGCTCTTGTTTCTGACTTAACCGAAAAAGAGTTATCCACGCTTTTTGATTTTTCGCGCGATGAGAAAAAGAAAGAGGCTCATTGGAAAAGAGATAAAAATCTTCGGGATATTTTTATTCATCTCTATGAATGGCATCAGCTTTTGTTAAACTGGGTAGATTCCAATCAACATGGCGATAATAAGCCGTTTATTCCGGAGCCTTATAATTGGAAAACCTATGGAGATATGAATGTGAAATTTTGGGAAAAGCATCAGTCCACATCTTTAGAGGACGCAAAACGTATGCTTCAGAAATCCCATAATGAAGTGATAAAACTGGCGGAAACTTTTTCAAATGAAGAATTGTTTTCGAAAGGCGTTTATAAATGGGTCGGTGGAAGTACTCTAGGTTCTTATTTTGTCAGCGTTACGGCAAGTCATTATGATTGGGCGATGAAAAAACTAAAAGCACATAGGAAAAATTCAGCAAACACTGAATTTTAGGTTGTCTTTGCTGAGATTTAGAGGTATACTTAGTCAGTAAAAGATGAAAATAGAGGACACTGTCTTTTAGGCGTAAGAGGTATGAAATGGCAATTAGCTACAAGAAATTATGGAAGTTATTAATCGATCGAGATATGAAAAAGAAAGATTTATGTGCTGCCGCTGGTATTAGCCATGCCTCTATGGCTAAGTTGGGAAAGAACGAAAATGTTACGACAGATGTGCTGGTAAAAATTTGTACGGCTTTAAAGTGTGACATAAGCGACATTATGGAAATGACGGAGAGCCAGTCACAATGAAAGGAAATCGTATGGCAGAACCAGCAATCGAAAAGAAAAATAATGTGCAGGCAAAACCGATATTAAAGTGGGCGGGTGGAAAAACCCAAATGTTAGGGGATTTATTGCCGAAAGTGCCTGCTTCATATGGTAGATATATAGAGCCATTTATCGGCGGCGGCGCGATGTTTTTTGCATTAAATCCGAAGGATGCGGTTATCGCGGACAGTAATCCGGAATTGATCAATATGTACAATCAAGTCGCAGATCATGTGGATGAAGTGATTTCTTATTTGCAGAAATATGAAAACACACAGGAGATGTTTTACCGTGTTCGTGCATTGGAGTGGCAGGACTTGCCGGCTGCTGAAGCTGCGGCCAGAACAATTTATCTGAACAAAACTTGTTTTAACGGACTTTATCGGGTAAATAGAAAAGGGCAGTTTAACGTGCCTTTTGGAAAATATAAGTCTCCTAATTTTTGTGATGTGGAAGCGTTACATGCAGCATCCGAAATATTGAAAAAAGCGAATATAGTATGTGGGGATTATTTATTTGTGTTGAAAGAATATGCAAGGCCGGGTGATTTTGTCTTTTTGGATCCCCCGTATTTGCCCATTTCCGAATACGCCGATTTTAAGAGATATACAAAGGAACAGTTTTATGAAGAGGATCATGTAGAGTTGGCGAAAGAAGTCGCACGTTTACAAGAAATGGGATGTCATGTGATTTTGACCAATTCGAATCACCCGCTGGTTCATGAACTGTATAAACCCTTTCATATCGAAGTGATCCAGACGAAACGATATATTTCTTGCAGTGGAAACAGTCGAAAAGGAGAAGATGTCATTGTGACTGCATTTCCCAAAAGAAAAACGATCAAGCTTGTTCCAGAACCGTTGCCAGAACAGGTATTGAAATATCCTGCTACACGATTTATGGGCTCTAAAAGCAAAATGCTTTCTGAAATTTGGTCTGTCGCGTCACAATTTCAGTTTGAGACTGTGGTCGATTTGTTTTCTGGCTCCGGTATCGTAGGATACATGTTTAAAACCCAGGGAAAAACAGTAGTAAGCAATGATTACATGGCGATGTCTGCGACATTTGCAAAAGCGATGATTGAAAATAACAAAACGACTTTAACGGCAGAAGAGGCAGAAAAGCTTTTGGTGCCGCAAAAGGAGTCGGATCATTTTGTGGCGGACACATTCTCTGGATTGTACTATACAGATGACGAAAACGATTTGATCGATACGTTGAGAATGAATATTGCATCCATCAAAGATCCCTATAAACATGCGATTGCGATGACGGCTTTAATCCGAGCATGCACGAAAAAACGCCCTCGTGGAATTTTTACGTATACCGGAGAGCGATACAACGATGGAAGAAAAGATTTGAAGAAGTCATTGGAACAGCAATTTTTAGAAGCAGTACAGGCTGTGAATAAGGCCGTATTTGACAACGGTAAAGCCAATAAAGCAAAACATGGGGATGCAATCGAACTGAAAGCAGGGGAGCCGGACCTTGTCTATATCGATCCCCCTTATTATTCGCCGCTGTCGGATAATGAATATGTTCGTCGTTATCATTTTGTGGAAGGGCTTGCCCGTGATTGGAAGGGCGTAGAAATTCAGCAAAATACTTTGACAAAGAAATTCAAATCCTATCCAACTCCCTTTTCGACCAGAAAAGGAGCGGCAGATGCCTTTGATTTATTGTTTAAAAAGTTTAAAGATAGCATTTTAATTGTATCCTATTCATCGAATAGTTTGCCAACCCAGGATGAGATGGTTACGCTTATGGCGAAATATAAGGAACACGTGGAAGTAATTCCGATAGACTATAAATATTCTTTTGGAAATCAGAACAATGCCAAAACCCACAGAAATTCCGTTCAGGAGTATCTGTTTGTCGGATATTGATAGAAGGAGGTCGATATGGGATTTTGGCAACTTGGAAATACGTCTGTTAGAAGCGCCATGAGAATTCGAGATGGTCTTATCGCCTATTCGACATCCGCCATCCAAGGCGATATTCGTAAAAGGGATGGAGATATCGCGTTTCGGCGTTTGCTAGGCGAATGCGGCGTGGTATCTCTTGGCGATGATTTGACCAACAGCGTCGGACGAAAATGGCGTGCGGCTATGGGCAAACTTGGCTTTATTTATCCAGAGGTTAAGCGGACCTTGGGACAGGATCAGAATCTCATTGGGCCAATCGATCGGATCACTCCCGCTGGATGGAATCTGATTCGGGCAGAGACGGTTCCAGCGATGCAGGAATGCTATTTGAGAGCAATGGTGACTCCATTAACCTCTGCAGGATGTCAAACATTTTCTCCGCTGTGCTGGACTCTGGCAATCCTTCTTGAACTGGAGCGGCGCGGGGAAGAGCCTTCTGTTCGTTTTATAGAGATGGCAACCATTGTTCAAACAACAACTCCTCTCGATGGATTGCCTGAAACGGTCGACCGTGTTCTTGCGTTGCGTAGTCGAAGAATGGCGGCTGAAAGAAAACGGGTATTTGATCGAACCGAATACAACCGTGCAGCAGATGAACTGGGATGTAAGCCTCATACGTTCAATGACTACGCGGATATGAATATGCGTTACCTGAAGGCGACAGGTATGGTTCAATCCAAAGGGAAAGGAATCGCGCTTATTCCGGAGAAGCGTGCGTTAGCTGTTGCTTTGACAGGTAAACTGTTGACCAATGAGCCAGTGATTGGATTGTATCAATCTTTATGTAATGGAACCGCTCTGCCAACAGATCATGCTGCAGTGGCATATCAAGTATTAGAAGATTTGCTTCAACAAATTCAAAACCACGGAATTACATATTCTTTGACTGGAAAGCCTCTTGATACCCCCGTTCAAATCAATCAGGTACGATACGAAATTGAAGAATTGATCGCGGAGAAGAAAGAGGAGGTTTACGCACAAGGGCAGGCAGAGCAATGGGAAGAAATTGCCGCATACATGGATCTGATTGCTTCTCGAAAAGATCGGATTCGGTTAAGCGAAGATCTTGAAATTCGTGTACCTCGTACCGAAGCACCAGCATATTTGGAATGGAGCCTATGGAGGGCCTTCTTGGCAATCGATACTCTTTCCAATAAACCATACGAGGTCCGCAGATTCAAGATTGATCAGGACTTCATGCCAGTAAGTACTGCGCCTGGCAACGGTCCTGACTTAATTGCTGAGTTTGAGGACTATGTTATCGTGATTGAAGTAACATTATCCGAGAGCTCTCGTCAAGAAGCCATGGAAGGCGAACCGGTGCGGCGTCATGTGGCGGATTTAGTCTTGCAATATGACAAACCTGTGTATGGTTTGTTTATTGCAAACCGAATTGACTCCAATACAGCAGAGACTTTCCGTATTGGCGTTTGGTATACCAAAGAAGATCATCGGATGGATTTGCATATTGTCCCGTTCACGTTGGCACAATTTAGCTCTTTCTTTAAAGCGATCTTTACTTCGGGGACCGCTGCTCCCCAGGCGGTCATTGACCTTATGTCTGAGTGCGAGCAATATCGGCATACGTGTGAAGCTCCGGCTTGGAAGGCCGCTATTTCCCAGGTTGTAGAATCTCGGTGTTAATAGATCAATTGGAAAAGGAGAGGAAGGAAATCCGCAGGGAGGTGAAAACATGGCGTATCACGAGCTTGTAAAGAATTTTAATTGTATTCGTGATTATATGCGGGAGTTCTACGTCTATGGGTTTAAGAGCAGAGATGAATTTACCAAGAAGAGCGCCCGTTCTTATGACGACGAACGCCGCCGCTTGGAGAGTTGGCTGGGGGACTATATGAAGTTTCGCCAGACCCCGGACGGAAAGAATGTTTTTCTCTCTATCGACAGCCGTGTTTCCCGCCACAATCCGTTGTATAAAGCGTGGAAGGCAAAAAGCTTTACGGACGGAGATATCACCCTTCATTTCATGATCTTTGACATTCTCTCCGACCCTGAGAAACGTATGACAATTCGTGAGATTACCAGCCGGATCGACGAGTATCTTTCTGCGTTTTCCAAGCCGAGAGTATTTGATGAATCTACCGTTAGAAAAAAGCTGAAGGAATATGCCGCTGAGGGAATCGTGACTGCTGAAAAAAGAGGCAGGACGGTATATTACAGAAGAACAGAACAAACTTGTTTACCCGATACAGCTCTTCTCGACTTCTTTTCAGAAGCGGCGCCTTGCGGTGTGGTTGGTTCCTTCCTGCTGGATAAGGTGGCTCCCCATGAGGAACCATTTGCCTTCAAGCATCATTACATAACGGGGGCCATGGACAGCGAAGTCCTGTGTTCGATTTTTATGGCTATGCGGGAAAAGCGGAGCGTTACAATTGAGACGGTGAACCGTTATAAAGATCATGTTGTCAAACATGATGTTGTTCCGCTTAGAATCATGATCAGCGTTCAAAGCGGCAGGCAGTATTTGATGGCATACGTGCCTCATTTTAATCGGATCACATCTTTTCGAACAGACAATATCGTATCGGTGAAGATGAATGAGGTCAGCAATCAATTTGAGGAACTTAGAAAAAAACTGGATGGTATGCTGCCGCATATGTGGGGAGTGAGTACTCAAAGCAGGTCGGGAAAACGGATGGAGCACATCGAATTTACTGTTCGATATGCCGACGATGAGCGTCACATTCCGAAAAGATTGGAGAGAGAAAAGCGAGTCGGCACAGTGGAGCATCTGGATCATAATACCAGCAGGTTTTCAGCGGATGTATTTGATTCCAGCGAAATGATTCCGTGGATTCGGACCTTTATTTGCCGGATTACGGATATTTGTTTTTCCAACAAAAAACTGGAAGCTCAGTTCATCCGCGACATAAAGGATATGTATTTGCTTTATGGCTTGGAAGGCGGTGGGAATGATGATCTTCAGTGAACTTTACAGTGCATATTATAATACCGTCGCGGCTGTACTTGCCGAAGCAGTCAAACATCCTCTCGAAGACAATGAATTGAGACATATTGTAGAGAAACATGCTTTTGGGGAAAGTATTTTGAACATTCCGCCGTCTTTTAAAGAGGAGCGATGGCAGCTTCTTAAGACGGATGGCACAACACCGATTCAGAATACTCCTTCCATGCCGTTGACCATACTGCAGAAACGGTGGTTAAAAGCGATTGCGCAGGACCCAAGAATTCGACTGTTCAGTGATCCAAGTTTTGACTTTCCGGATATAGAACCTTTATTTTTACCGGAAGATATTCTGATATTTGATCAATACTCGGACGGCGATGACTATGAGGATGAAAGATACAAAGCGAATTTCAGGCTTATTCTGGACGCCATAAAGAACCGTTTCCCTTTAAGCATTGAGATGATAAACAGAAAAGGCAGCGTCGTTTCCAGAACCATTTTTCCAGAATATTTGGAATATTCGGAAAAGGACGATAAGTTTCGACTGATAGGAGCTGGAAGTGATTTTGGAAGTACCGTCAATCTGGGCAGAATTATAAGCTGCAAGCCGTGTTCCAAGCCGGATGAGATTGGCTATGGAGAACAGAATGAGGCAAGACCCAGAAGCGTTGTTTTTGAATTGGTGGATCAAAGGAAGGCGCTGGAAAGAGTGCTTCTCCATTTTGCTCATTTTGAGAAGCGGGCGGAGAAAATGGATGAGGACAAATACCGAATCACGGTATTTTATGATAAAGAGGATGAGACAGAGGTCGTAATTCGAGTTCTGTCTTTTGGCCCGATGATCAAAGTGACGGCGCCTCCCCATTTTGTCGGGTTAATAAAGCAAAGACTGATGGAACAAAAAAGCTGCGGACAGTAATGTTCGCAGCTTTTTTTCCGTGATTCTTGAATACGCCTTATGTATAATGGCATCGTAAGCCGATCAAGCAAGCAGTAGTTGGAGCAGGCGGATCGACTTGCGTAAGGAAAGATGCGGTCAGCAATATAGAGCCATGGTCGTCCTATTAGGGACACCTGCTTTCGGAGCAGGTTGTTGTTCGGTGAAAGTCCGTTCTTGTGGAAAAACGCATCTTGTAAAAGGCGCAGGCAGCAACCTGTGTTAGCAGAAGGCTGATAACCTTCGTCGCTGGCGGATAAATATCCGTTGAACAAATGGCGCCTTGTTGCACCCCATAGAGGCCCTGGGATAAAGGTATCAACAGCAATCTTGAATGGCTAAGTGGTTATAGCAGATGGCTCATACCCATCCTTCGCGGGTTCGAATCCCGTTTCAAATGGTACCTTGTTTTTTGATTATTAGGCAGAAAGGAGAAGAATGATGCTGCAATATATGAAACAGGAAGCAAATATGACAAGGACAGAGAATGGCGCGGCTACATATGGGACGGCTGGTTCCGATTGTTTGGATCTGTTTGCAACAGTAGGAGCGCTGAGACGTGAAAGCAGCGAAGAGATCATCGCGCGTTTCATACGTGCCTATACAGAGAATGCGGATCTGGCAATGAAACTTCTTTTCTTTGCCAGAGATATTAGGGGCGGTTTGGGGGAAAGACGTGTATTTCGCACGATTTTTACCTGGCTGGCTAAACATGAACCGAACTCTGTAATAAAGAATATGAAATACGTGGCGGAGTATGGACGGTTTGACGATCTGCTGTCACTCTTGGACACACCCTGCGAGGCAGAAATGCTGTCTTTCCTTAAGGTACAGTTTGACGCCGATATGGCAAAACTGGAAGATCAAAGCGTTTCTCTGTTGGGAAAATGGCTTCCGTCCGTGAATGCTTCCAACGGACAGACGGTACGGAATGCGAAGAAAATTGCAAAGGCATTTGGCTTAAATGATGCGGCTTATCGAAAGGCTGTAACTGCACTGCGGGCAAAAATCTGTATCATCGAGAATAATCTCCGTGAGAAGGATTATACTTTTGACTACGAGAAACAACCCTCAAGAGCAATGTTCAAATACAAAAAGGCCTTTGCGCGCAACGATAGAGAACGGTACAATGCGTTCCTTTCTAAGGCTATTTCCGGCGAAGCAACGCTGCACGCAGGAAATATTTCGCCTTACGAATTGGTGGAACCATACCTGATTACAGGCTGGTATTGGAATCAGAAAAGCTTTATGCGGGATATAACGCCTGCAGAAAAAGTGGTATTGAACGCTACCTGGGGTTCCATGCCGGATTTTGGTGGAGATGAAAATGCAATTGCGGTCATCGATACTTCTGGTTCGATGTACTGCGGACCAAAACCGCTTCCGGCCGCTGTAGCGTTATCTTTGGGATTGTACTTTGCAGAACATAACAAAGGTGTGTTTCGGAATCATTTTATTGAATTTTCTGCGAGACCTCAGTTGATTGAAATCAAGGGCGATACTTTTGCAGACCGGCTTCGTTATGTGACGACTTTTAACGAGGTGGCCGATACGAATCTGGAGGCAGTGTTTGACCTGATTCTCAATGCTGCGGTAAAAAACAGGATTTCGCAGGAGGAGCTTCCCGCAAAACTAATCATTATTTCTGACATGGAGTTCAATGCGTGTGTGAGAAACGCCTCTGCGGTGAATTTCAAAAATGCGCAGAAGAAGTATGAAGACTGCGGGTATCGGCTTCCGGAAATCGTGTTTTGGAATGTGGCCAGCCGGAACCGTCAGCAGCCGGTCACGATGAATGAGCAAGGAGTGGCATTGATCTCTGGGGCAACGCCTAGAATCTTTTCGATGGTGGCTGGAGGCAATCTTTCTCCGTATACATTTATGAGGGAAGTATTAGAAAGTGAGCGCTATGCCCCAATTGTGGCATAGCGCCTCCTTCAAAGAGCATATTTGGTGCATTTTAGCTTCCTATGAGCGCGCTTTGCGCCATAAGGTATGACAGGGACTTTTTTGAAGGGGTTAATTTTATGTTTGAAATAAAGGGAAAAGTAAGCGCTGCGATCTGCTATGCAAAAGTCATTGAGGAGGAAGCAATAGAGCAGATCCACAGAATGTGTGATTATGCACTGACAGAAGGCAGCCAAGTTCGGATTATGCCCGATGTACACGCTGGGAAAGGCTGTACGGTCGGAACCACGATGACCGTCATGGACAAGGCCTGTCCCAATATTGTAGGAGTGGACATTGGCTGCGGAATGTATACCGTAAAGCTTGCAGATCAGTCGCTGGATTTTGAAAAGATAGATGAGGCGTGCCACTATATTCCCTCCGGAATGAACGTATGGGAAGGTCGGACGGAACGGTTTGATCTTACCGGCTTGCGCTGCTATCGTTCGCTGCGAAACACAAAGAGATTAGAGCGTTCGCTTGGCACTTTGGGCGGAGGAAATCATTTTATTGAGATTGATAAAGCTGCGGACGGGACCTATTACCTGATCCTTCATTCTGGAAGCAGAAATCTGGGAAAGCAGGTAGCTGAGATCTACCAGCAGCTGGCAATTGATCTTCATAGGGGAAAGGCGGACTTCTTCCGCAAGAGAGAGGAAATCATTCGGACCTATAAAGAGGAGGGCAGAAAGTCTGAAATTGAGGCCGCGTTGAAGGCGCTTCAAAAGAATTACGAGACGCATGCGCTCTCTGTCCCGGAGGATATATGCTGGCTTTATGGCTCTTTCCTGGAGGATTATCTGCATGATGTGGAAATTTGCCAGAAATTTGCAAAAAGAAGCAGGGAGAAGATGGCGGAGATTCTTTTGGAGCGAAGCGGCATGACTGCCGTTGAAGCATTTCATACGATTCATAATTATATCGACACGAATGAGAGGATTCTCAGAAAGGGCGCGATTGCCGCGCATGCCGGGGAAAAGGTGCTCATTCCTATCAATATGAGAGATGGCTCCATCATTGCCATGGGAAAAGGGAATCCGGAGTGGAATTATTCAGCGCCCCATGGCGCCGGCCGCGTGATGTCCAGAACGAAAGCGAGGCAGTCGTTGGATTTGGAAGCGTACCGGGCGTCCATGGAAGGAATCTATACAACCTCAGTGAATGAGGATACCCTTGATGAGGCGCCGATGGCATATAAGCCGCTGGAGGATATTATCGACGTGATCCATGAGTCGGTGGATGTGATTGATATTCTGAAGCCTGTATATAATTTCAAGGCTTCAGAAAATAATCTTCCCTGGAAAAAGAAAAAAGCGGGAAATTTATGATGTGGACGGTTTGCCAAACCTTATCTTTGTGTTTCCTTTGCGGCGCAACTATGGTATAATTTTACCGGAAATAAAGAAAAGCACAAGGCACCGGAGGAGAAACAGATGGAAGGCAAAATGAAAGTTGCCGTAATGAATGGAATTAGAAAAATAGGGTTCGTAGAGCGTGACATTCCGCAGCTGAACCCGGATGAAGTGCTTGTGAAGCTGGATTATGTGGGGATTTGCGGCTCCGATCTTCACTATTATGAGACAGGCGCCATTGGCAATTATGTGGTAGAACCGCCCTTTGTGTTAGGCCACGAGCCCGGAGGCGTGGTGGTCGAAGTGGGGAAAAACGTACGGCACTTGAACGTCGGGGATCGTGTCGCGTTGGAACCGGGAAAGACATGCGGACATTGTGAATTTTGCAGAGAAGGAAAATATAACTTATGTCCGGATGTGATCTTTTTTGCCACGCCGCCGGTGGACGGAGTGTTCCAGGAATATGTGGCTCACAAAGCAGATTTGTGTTTTAAGCTCCCAGAACAGGTCAGCACCTTAGAAGGCGCGCTGATAGAACCCCTGGCGGTTGGATTTCATGCTGCCATTCAGGGGGATGCGCATCTAGGGCAGAAGGCGGTTGTGATGGGAAGCGGGTGTATCGGACTGGTATCCATGATGGCGTTAAAGGCAAGAGGGGTTTCTAAGGTCTATGTGGTCGACATTATGGAAAAACGTTTGGAAAAGGCCATGGAGCTGGGCGCAACGGGCGTGATCCATGGGGGAAAAGAAGATGTTTGCAAACGTATAGAAGAATTGACCGGCGGAGCCGGAGTGGATCTGGTTATCGAGACCGCAGGCACGGAAATCACAACCAGACAGGCGATCCAGATCGCGAAAAAGGGATCGACCATTGTGCTGGTTGGATACAGTAAATCCGGCGAAATGACACTGCCCATGAGCCTGATTTTGGATAAAGAGTTGACGTTAAAAACCGTGTTCCGCTATCGTCATATTTATCCCATGGCAATCGAAGCGGTTGCATCCGGAAAGGTGAATTTAAAAGGAATCGTAACGGACATCTTTCCTTTGGAAGAAGCGCAGAAAGCAATGGACTATAGCGTGGATAACAAAGCGGATATTGTAAAAGCGGTAATCAAAATTTCGAATGACGAGAGATAAAGCACTCGCGGCAATCCGAACGTTTCCTTTTGGGAAATGACAGATTGCCGCGAGCATTTTATTCCAAGCCTATTTTGCGATTTGTCTGTTAATAGTGCATAATAAGTGAAATACAACATAAAATTATGCGAAGTACAAGATATTTTTTGTATCTTGTGAAATGTCATGGCTTGTATTGTTTCATATGAAAAAAGGAATCTCAGAAAGGTTTTTTATGAAAAAACCTTGTGAAAAAGTCCTTGCATTTCTCTGACAAATGTGATATCCTAATTTAGGTCAGTCCCTTACAAGGGAATATTTTTGGCTCCGTGGTCAAGCGGTTAAGACATCGCCCTTTCACGGCGGTAACACGGGTTCGATTCCCGTCGGAGTCACTTCGCTTGGACCTTTAGCTCAGTTGGTTAGAGCAACCGGCTCATAACCGGTCGGTCCCGGGTTCGAGTCCCCGAAGGTCCATTGCACATCCTCCGGGTGTACATGTAGTATTTGGTTTATCTGATTGGCCCGATGGCTCAGTTGGTTAGAGCGCCGCCCTGTCACGGCGGAGGTCGTGGGTTCGAGTCCCATTCGGGTCGTTGGTCGCGTACTGCTTCCTAAATGCCGGCATGGCGGAACTGGCAGACGCACAGGACTTAAAATCCTGCGGGTGGCGACACTCGTACCGGTTCGATTCCGGTTGCCGGCAGTTAGCCTTACGAGGCGAAATAGGTGCGTGTAGCTCAGCTGGATAGAGCGTCTGACTACGGATCAGAAGGTCGGGAGTTCGAATCTTCTCACGCACGCGAGAGACAGGCTTGGCTTTCAAGCTTGTTTTTTCTATCAGGAAAATGCGGATATGGCGGAATTGGCAGACGCGCAGGATTTAGGTTCCTGTCTCTATGAGGTATGGGTTCAAGTCCCATTATCCGCAGGAAAGCATGCAAACCCGGACTTTTACCAAGTGGTGAAACGTTCGGGTTTGTTGCGTTTTAAACCAGAGTCTTTGTTATAAAATCCATTTCACACCATATATTGGAAACAAAACAGATTGGGTGCGATGGATATGAAACGAAAGTTTATGAAAGGGGCGCGTGTTGTCCTTTTCTTTGCCGCCGCTTATTTGGCAGGCCAATTGACGGCCCGCGGCGTCGAGTATTTTACCCCGGAAGCTTTGCCTGCTTCTGCGGAAGGCGACTGGGGCTTAAGTTTTCAGCAAGAGGGAGAACCTCCGGTTGCCAATGCCAGCTTTGACGAATTAAAACAGTACAACGCCTATTATGCAGAAGATACGACGGAAAAAGTGCTTTATTTGACCTTTGACTGCGGGTTCGAAAATGGGGAAATGCCCGCGATTTTAGACGCTCTGAAAAAACACAACGTTCCGGCTACTTTTTTTGTGGTGGGAACGCTGATTAAGTCCGATCCGGATTTGATCAAACGGATTGTGGACGAGGGGCATACCATTGGAAACCATACATATTCTCATCCGGACATGTCGAAAATTTCGACCAAGGAAGCCTTTCAGAAGGAACTTCAAGAGGTGGAGGCTCTCTATGAGCAGGCAGTTGGAAGTCCCATGAAAAAGTTTTATCGTCCGCCTCAGGGAAAATATAGCGAGACAAATCTTTCCATGGCAAAGGAACTGGGCTATTCCACCTTCTTTTGGAGCCTTGCCTATGTGGATTGGTATCAGGATAAACAGCCGACGAAAGAAGAAGCGTTTAAAAAGCTTCTGGGACGCATTCATCCGGGAGCCATTGTGCTGCTTCACAGTACGTCCCAGACCAATGCAGAGATCCTGGATGAACTTTTGACAAAGTGGGAAGAGATGGGATATCAATTTAAATCTTTAGATCAGTTGATCGAAGCAGGGGTATAGGAGAAGTCTTGTTGATTTTGTGCTTTTGCTGATGGAAGATAGGGAGCGGTTGCAAGAGGGAACCATTCGGGTTCGTATACTCTGCGCAACGGCTCCCATTGATTTTGCAGCGGGAATATTGTATGATGGTGGGAAGGAGGCAAAAGTGGACAACATTATTTTAATTGGAATGCCTGGCTGCGGGAAGAGTACCGTGGGCGTTGTTTTAGCGAAACATTTGGGATTTGGATTTATTGACTCGGATTTATTGATTCAAGAAAGAGAAAAACGGCGGCTATGTGAGATTATCGATCAGGAGGGGCTCGTGCGTTTTAATCGGATTGAGGAGGAAGTGAACGCTGCTATTCGGGCAGAGCATTCGGTGATTGCCACCGGAGGGAGCGTGGTATATGGGCCGCAGGCCATGGAGCATTTTCGGCAAATCGGTACCGTCGTTTACCTGAAGCTGACCTATGAGGAAATCGAAGAGCGTCTGGGAGATCTGGCGGAGAGAGGCGTTTCCGTTCGTCCCGGCCAGTCTCTCAGGGAGCTTTATGGAGAGCGGGTTCCTCTTTATGAGAGATACGCTCATGTGACGGTGGATGGGACAGGCCTTTCCTTGCGGGAGGTAGTACTGAAAATCAAGGCGGCGTGTGGGAAATAGAAGGAGGAAGAGACAACAATGACAATAGCAGATAAGGTAAAGATGCTGGATGGAAAAGAAATTCCGGTTTTTGGATTTGGCTGCTACAATTCTTATGGCGAGGAGATTACCAACGCGGTTGCGGCCGCCCTTGACGCGGGCTACCGTTATATTGATTCCGCGGCCAGATATCGAAATGAGGCAGAGGTTGGCGCAGCGCTGAAAAACTTTGCCGGGAAGCGGGAGGAGATCTTTGTATTGTCAAAAGTCTGGCCAACCGCTTACGACGCGGTGGAAGCGTCGGTAGAAAAATCCAGGAAAGAACTGGGCGTGGAATATCTGGACGCTATGTTGCTGCATTGGCCGGGAACCGATGAGACGCGGCGGCTTCGGGCTTATGAAACGCTTTTGCAGCTGCGGGATAAGGGGCGGATTGGAACCGTAGGAGTATCGAATTTTCAGGAAGAGCAGATCGAGACGATAAAAGAACAGTTTGGCGCGTATCCTGCCATCCTGGAATTGGAAGTGCATCCGGGATACCAGCAGAACGCGCTTCAGGATTTCTGCGCGGAGAGAGGGATCGTACGGATTGCCTATAGCCCGATTGGCAGGGGCCGCTATCAGGAAAATGAAGTCCTTCAGGCATTAAGCCGGAAATATGGAAAGACGACCAGTCAGGTAATTCTCCGCTGGCATCTCCAGAGGGGGACTGTACCGATTCCAAAATCCGGCCATAAGGAACGCATTTTGGAAAATGCGGATGTGTTTGATTTCTGCTTGACAGAAGAAGAGATGGAAATTCTACGCGGCCTGGAATGCGGCGGCCGCATGGGGCTTGATCCGTTGACGTTTAATGGGTGAAAGGGTAACGACCTCTTGAGGGATTGGAGGTCAAAGCGCTCCGCTAAGGATCGCACTGCGGCGGAAAGGAAGATGGCAGCAAAGCTGCCCCGCCGCAGGCGGAGAATTTCGCAGAGCGAAATTCTTTTTTAATATCCGAATCGCTCTGCGGTTCCGTTAAACCGTCTGGAGGCGATTACCTTTCCTCGCGGAAGTAATTGTTTCCGCAGCTTTTTGGCTGCCGGTGTTCTTTGCTCTGGCGGACGCTGGTGATTATCAGCACGACGATGGTTACGATATAGGGAACCATATCGTAAAATTGCGTCGCCAATCCTTTGATGGGGAAATACATGCGGAGCACGGTCAGTCCCCCGAAGATAATTCCGCATAGAATTGCGCGGGCCGGATTCCAGGTGGCGAAGATAACCAGCGCTACCGCCAGCCAGCCGTAGCCGCTGACGCAGCCGTGTACCCAGATGCCGTTGCAGGTCACCATACACATATACATTCCGCCGATGCCGCAGATGCCCCCGCCAATGATGGTGGCCAGATATTTATATTGGGCGACGGGGATTCCGGCGGCGTCCGCTGTGGCGGGATCCTCCCCGACAGCGCGCAGGTTTAGACCGGTGCGGGATTTTTTGAAAAACCACGCCATCAAAATAGCTAGAATCACAGAGAAATACACCATCCAGTTGTAGGAAAAAAGTAATTTCCCCAGGAAGGGAATTTCTGAAAGTATTCCAAAAGAAATCGGTTGAAATAGGGCCTGCGTATCGGCAGTCACCTGGGCGAAACCGGTGGCGGAACGCTGGCCAAGGATTTCCCCGAAAAAGTTTCCAAATCCAGTGCCGAAGATGGTCAGCGTCAGACCGGTAACGTTTTGATTGGCCCGCAGGGTGATGGTCAGGAAGGCGTAGATCAGCGCGCCGAGAGCGCCTGCTAAAAAGGAAATCAGAAGAGCGCCGACTACAGCGGCTGCGCCAGTAAGGCCCAGCCATTGTTCCGCAGCCAGGCCGCCGGCCAGGCCGGAAACCGCTCCCATAAACATCATGCCTTCCACGCCTAGGTTCAGGTTGCCGGATTTTTCCGTTAGAATTTCTCCGAGGGTACCGAGAAGCAAGGGAGTTCCTGCGGCTACCGCCGCATTGATCAGGTTGATGATATTATCCATTTGCTTCCTCCTTTCTGCTGCCACGGAAGATTAACTGATAGTTGATGAAAAATTCGCATCCCAGCATGAAGAATAGAATCAAGCCGGTCAAAAGATCCGCGGCGGACGCGGGGATATTGTGGCTGGTCTGAATACTGTTGGAACCACGTTCCAGCATGGCGATAAAGAGGGAAACTACCACCATGGCAAAGGGATTCATATGGCCAAGCCATGCGACGGTAATCGCAGTGAAACCAACGCCGCCTGCCGTGGTTTCCGTCAGCGTTCCGTCGGAACCAGAGACTTGGAGAAAACCAACGAGGCCGGAGAGGGCAGCGGAGAGAAACATCGTGCGAATCAGGATCCGTTTTACACTCATGCCGGCGTAGCGGGCTGTATTTGCCGATTCCCCTACCACGGAGATCTCGTATCCGTGCTTTGTCTTTGTCAGATAAAGGAATGCGGCGACCACAATGAGAAGGGCGATGATCCAGCCGATGTGGACCCCAAAAATCTTGGGCAGCCGGGCGACATCCGTAAACATCCGGATTTTCGGAAAGGTGCTGCGGGAATCCTGCCAGCTGGCTTGATGCTCCAAAAAGATAACAAATTGGAGGGCAATGTAATTCATCATCAGAGTAAATAAGGTTTCATTGGTGTTCCATTTGGCTTTAAAGAAAGCAGGAATCATCCCGTAAATCCCGCCGGCCAAAAGCGCGGCGGCTCCCATCAGCAAGAGAACGATGGTATGGGGTAAGTGATCAAAATAAATCGCAATGGAGGAGGCGGCGATGGCCCCGGCCAAAATTTGGCCTTCCGCTCCAATATTCCAAAAGCGCATTTTAAAAGCCAGGGAAATGCCGATTCCTGTGATCAGAAGAGGGATGGTCAGCTTCACGGTTTCCTGGATGGCAAGCTTTTTTCCGAAAGCCCCTTGAATCATACTGCCATATACTTCAAAAGGATTGTGACCAAGAGCTAAGATCAAAAGGCCGCCGGTAACAATGGCGCAAAGGAAAGCGATTCCTCGGATGAGCCAGGCCTTTTTGGCTTCCATGGAAGCCCTTTTGACCATACGGATCAAAGGTTCCTGATGTTCCCGAACTTCTTTACTCATGAGCGGTTTCCTCCTTTCCTTTTGATGACGAGGCGCCCGGTTGGCCGACATGAACCATCATCAGTCCAATTTCCTCTTTTGTCGTGACGCGGGGGTCTACGATGCCGCTGACTTCTCCGCCGCACAGAACCAGGATGCGGTCGGAGAGTTCCAGCAAAACGTCCAGATCTTCGCCGATAAAAATCACCGCCACGCCCTTTTTCTTTTGCTCGTTCAGCAGGTTGTAGATCGTATAAGAGGAATGGATGTCCAGTCCTCGCGCCGGGTAGGCGACGATCAAAAGCTGGGGGCTGCACTCGATTTCACGGCCGAGAAGAACTTTTTGCACATTTCCCCCGGACAGGCGGCGGATCGGCGTATGAACGCCGGGAGTTACGATCTGCAGTTCATCGATCAAGCGCTCCGCTGTTTTTCTTGGCGTCTCCCGGTCTACAAAAGGTCCAGGAGTTTGCCGGTAATTTTTCAGCATGATGTTGTCGACCATATCCAGGGAAGCGACCAGCCCCATGCCTAACCGGTCTTCCGGGACAAAGGCCATGGAGATTCCTTTTTCAATAATCTCTCCGGGGGTCTTTCCTACCAGATTTTCATCCACCATATGGCCGTCTACTTCATTGTGGAAGAGAATGGAACCGCCTTTTACCGGATAGAGGCCAGTTAGGGCTTCGCATAGCTCTTTCTGGCCGCTGCCCGCAATACCGGCGATGCCGAGGATTTCCCCGCCGAAGGCTTCAAAGGATACGGAATTTAGCTTCTTTACTCCATCCTCATTGATGCAGGTCAGAGAGTGGACTTTCAGGCATTCCTTTTTGGGGATGCCCTCCGGTCGGTCGATGGAGAGGCTAACACTGTGGCCGACCATCATTTCGGTTAGAGACTGCCTCGTAGCTTTTGCGGTCTCCACGGTATCGATATAGGTTCCTTTTCTCAAAATGGCTACCCGATCGGATACGGAGAGAACCTCGTGGAGCTTGTGGGTAATAATGATAATGGCTTTTTGATCATTTTTCATGGCCCGCAGAACCTGAAACAGCTTGTCCGTCTCCTGCGGAGTCAGGACGGCGGTTGGTTCATCCAAAATTAAGATATTCGCGCCACGGTAGAGTACCTTGATGATTTCCACCGTTTGCTTTTCTGAGACCGACATCTGATAGATTTTTTTATCCGGGTCGATATCAAAGCCGTATTTTTGAGAGATATTGCGAATGTCTTGTGAGAGCTGCTTTCGATTGATCGTGGCGCTTCCCGGAAGGCCGAGAACAATGTTTTCCGCCGCTGTCAGCACGTCTACCAGCTTAAAATGCTGATGAATCATACCGATTCCCAGGGCAAAAGCATCCTTGGGCGAGCGAATCGAGACCTCTTTCCCGTGGATGTGAATTTCTCCTTGATCCGGGAAATAGATGCCGGACAGCATGTTCATCAATGTTGTCTTTCCACTGCCGTTTTCACCGAGCAGCGCCAGAATTTCTCCGGAACGCAGCGTTAAATTCACGTCGTGGTTGGCAACGACGGAACCAAAGGCTTTGGTGATATTTTTCATCTCCACTGCGTTTGTTTTCGTATTTTCCAAATCTTCTCCCTCCTCTTTACGCCTTCTCAGAAAAAGGACAGAGTCGCAAGCAGCGGCTCTGTCCCAAAGTTCCAGAGTAAAGTTTAGATTTATTCTTTCACGGTAATGCCTTCCAGAATAAAGTTGAAGCTGGGAGCGGAAGCCGGCTCTTTGAAGGTCTCGCCGTCCGGAACCGCAACATTTCCTTCATTGTCATTCAGGGGGCCGGTGAAGACATCCCAATCCGTCGTTAACAGTTTTTCGCGGGCAGCGTCGATGGCGTCTTTGGTGCCGTCAGCAACGATGCTTTCGTTTAACGGAGAGATGTCGCAGACACCGTCTTTCAGGCCTTTGGACCAGTCAACGTCAATGGCCTCACCTTTGGCTACGCAGGTGACTGCGTACTCCAGATAAATGGACCAATCCCAGATCGCAGAAGTCAGGGAAGCTTTGGGAGCAGCTTCTCTCATGTCAGAGTTATAGCCGACATGGAAGACACCGTTCTGCTCAGCCGTGCTGGCGGCAGCGGTGGAGTCACAGTGCTGTCCAATGACGTCACAGCCGTCGTCGATCAAAGCTTTGGCAACCTGGGCTTCTTTCGTCGGATCGTTCCAGCTGTTGGTGTACATAACTTCCATCGTTACATCCGGGTTTACGCTTTTCGCGCCCAGATAAAAGGCGTCGTAACCGCTGATAACTTCAGGCGTAGCCATGGCGGCTACATAGCCGAGTTTGTTGGTGCTTGTCTTCAGACCAGCGGCAATACCGGACAGGTAGCGGGCCTGATGGATTTCACCGAAGTAGTTGTGAACATTGCTCAGTCCGCTGGTAGCCGCCTGATAACCGGTAGCATGGCAGAATTGAACGTCAGGGTATTCCTTTGCAACTTCCAGGACATAGTTTTCAAATCCAAAGCTGGTTGCAAAGATGATGTTGCAGCCGGCGTCGACCAGCTCGCGCAGCGCGGTGCCGCATTCCGCATCTTCTTTGATGTTAAACTTGTTGATGATCTGAGTATCAGCGTCAAGACCAAGTTCTTTTGCCATTTTTTCTGTTCCCAGGTTGTGATTGTAGGTATAGCCTTTGTCACTGGGATCCGAGATGTGGACAAAGCCAATTTTCAGCTGGGAATAGTCGACATCCCCTGCCGCAGCGGTAGTTCCCTCGGCAGCAGCAGTAGTGTCTTTTGTCGCGGCGGTCGTCTCGCTAGCCGCGGTGGTTTCTGCCGCGGTAGTAGGCGCGGCGGTGGTTTCGCTATTTCCACTGCCGCAGGCGGCTAAGCCGAAAATCATGGCGAAACTCAAAAATACAGATACAACTTTTTTCATAAACGTTTCCTCCTTTTTTGTATGCAACGAGTGTATCATTTTTCAAGTGTACTGTCAATTCTTTCGCTGACGAATCGAAAGATAATTGTAGGAAAAGCGTGAAAGTCAGGGCGTGTTACTTAATTTTCGAATAGACTTCGTAATTTGATACCGTCTTTAAAGCAAAAGATAGAATTCATCCTATGACTAAACATTCCAATGAGCCATCCGTTTAGAAGCGCGCATAGAATCGTACCTATTTTTACACCTTCAAAATGCCACATTCCAAAAAAGGCAAAAGATAAAGCAATTCCAAGCAGGCAGCTGCAACAATCATAAACCGTTTTTACTTTACTGATATCTTTTTTCCATTTATTGGAGATTTCTTTGACAAACAATTCGTATGCTTCCGGAGAAATGTAAGAGTGAAAAAACATGGATACGCCTATCGCGCAGAAAATCATACCAAAAACATAATAAGCCAGCCTGGCGGCTGTTGTGCAGGCTGGAATCAGAGAAACAATAGAAATGGATAAATCCAAGGTAAAACCATAAATTACGGCTGTAATAAATGAAAAGAGATAACTCTTTTTAAATTTACCCAATACGAGAAAAATGACAATCAGCAATACTGCCTGAAAGATATATTCGGATACCCCAAAGGAATACCACGGGAAATACTGCGATAGTTTTAGGTGAATGACGTATGCCGGCGCAACTACCATAGACATGCCAAAGTCCGCCTGCTCCATCAAGGCTGTGCCAAATGCCAGCGCAATCATTCCTACCACATAAGCAAATTCTGTAAAAAATACTCTTTTCGTTTTCATTCGATAACTCTTATCTTGGTCGTGGTTTACGGATTTCCATCAGATCGCCGGGGCGGCTGGTCCGCTGAAAACCACACTTTTCATAGAAGGAATGGGCATAGGTGGTGACCAGCATCCATTGATAAACATCCGTAAGGTCTGGGTGATTTAAAATATGGGAGACCATTTGTTCTCCGATACCGGAATCACGATATGCCTCATCCACAATCACATCCATCAGGTAGGCAAAACGGGTTTTGTCGGAGACGACACGGGCATAGCCAATCTGCGTCCCGTCTTCCAGGAACGCGCCGATGACGACGGCGGAGTTTTCCGCGCCTTTTTTCACTTCTGCCTCGGAGATTTTTGGGCTCCAGTGGGTAGCAGACAGCATGGATGTCACTTTTGGAAAATCGATGACGTCGAAACCTTCTCGGATTGTAAACATAGATGGATGATCCTCCCATGAGATTCTAACATAGATCGGGAAAAAAGCAAGGAAAAGTTTCCGATTTTGTGTTAGAATATGACCTGAGGGGGGTATTGTTATGAGAAGAAACATCTTTTGGAGGATTCAATATAATTCTCCGGTGGTGCTAACATTTGCGCTGATATCCTTTGCCGCGCTTTTTCTGGGACAGCTGACGCAGGGATGGACGGATCAGTATCTCTTTTGCGTCTATCGCAGCTCCCTACTGGACCCTTTGACCTATATACGGTTATTTGGACATGTGCTCGGCCATGCGAACCTGGCGCACCTGACCGGAAACATGATGCTGTTTTTGCTGTTGGGGCCGATTTTGGAGGAGAAATATGGCAGCCGGGCTTTGCTGCAGATGTTTGTTCTTGTTGCAGTGGTAACTGGAGTAGTTAATATGATCTTTTTTCCCGGTACCGCTTTGATGGGCGCCAGCGGGATCGTTTTCATGATGATTATATTGGCATCCATGACCAGCGTAGGGCGCAGGCAGATTCCGCTGACCCTTATCATTGTGGCGGTTTTGTACCTGGGACAGGAAGTTTATGACGGTTTATTTGTGATGGATAACATTTCTCATCTGTCGCATATAGTAGGCGGCGTTTGCGGATGCGCGTTTGGTTTCACCAGAAAATAGGATGGGAGGAGGCAGAAATTATGGATGATAGAAATAAGTGTAACAGTAAAGAGTTAGAATTTGCAATTTTTTGCATTGAAAATGTCGCTGCAAAATTGAATGTTGATGCACAGAAGATATACTCGGCGCTTCATGAGCAGACTGACATTTTGTCGGAAAGAATGGCTTGATTTTATTCTTAATTGCCGTAGCGGCAATGATACAACAGATTATGATATTGTTATTGGTGGCGTAGCAAATGACAAGGTGTTTAACACAGTCGAGTTGTTCTTTGATGGGCTGATAGATAAATCAGCAATCCGTCGTTTGCGATACGAGAAGCCAAATCTTCAAATATGTTTTCGTTCAGAGCGCGCGATCAGTGAGTATCTGCGGTTTGAAGGGAGTGAAAAACTATGAATGCGAATCCGATTTTATTACAGAAAAAATATGCACGAGTGGTAGAACTTTTTGCAAAAGAGAAGGGGATGACGCTGGAAGAAGCATTAGACATTTTCTATCATTCGGAGTTGTATAAATTGATGAGTAAGGGTATATCCGATATGCACTGTATGAGCGATGAATATCTGGTGCAGGAACTTGAAAATGAGTTAGACGCTATATGAAGATGTTTCTATGCTTATCAGTAAATGAAGTAATCGATATTCCAGTAAGAAAAGGCTGCCCCAATCAAGGGCAGCCTTTTTCATTCTACAGGAAATTCCTCATTCCCAACCGAAAAATGTTTGTTACAGGATGGCAGCAGCAATCGGATAGCCGATAAAAGCTAAGATTAACATACTGGCAATCGCCATCAGTCCACCGTATTTGAACATTGCTTTTACATCCACCCAGCCGGTACCGGCCACGACAGCCATCGGCATGGTGCTGGGCGGGGTGGCGAACGCGTAAGAAGCGGCGGCGCCGATGACGGAGGCCAGAGCTACCATGTTGACATTCCCCATCGCCAGAGCGATCGGCGCGGAGATGGTGTAAAATACAGTGGCGCACACGGTGTTGGAAGAGAAATTCGTACACAGGATGCAGAGGACGGAGATAACCAGGATAAAGATGGACGGATTCATGCCCTCAACCAGCGGAGAAACCTTCGCTACCAGGAAATCAGAAATACCGACCTTTTCCAGAACCAAAGCACCGCTTAGAACTAAAACAGCTGCATTAAAGATTAAGGCGGTCCAGGGTACGCCGTTGGTCGCCGCATCCTTAAAGTTCATCACCGGTTTTCCATCGATTTCTACGACGCACAGAATAATAATGGCAATCAGAACAGGAACGGCATTTCCCAACCCGGCCAGATAAGCGCCAAAGGTAGGAAGAATATTCTTCAGGCAGCCCTGCAGGATCCAGATCAGGATAACAACCACGAACAACGCAGAGGACAGTTTTTCCTGCTTTGTCATCGGCTTGATTTCCGCGCGCAGAGAGGCTACGTCATAAGACTGCAGTTTCGTAATATCGGGGCGATAAAGGAAACGATAAATCAAAATCAGAACCAGGAAGATGAGAACGCCCGTTGCGATACCAAAAATGCTGTAGGAAACAATATTGACGCTAAGGCCGGTCTGCTCCGCCAACAGTTGAATCGGAATCAGAATGATCGCATGGCCTAAAGGGGTATTGGCGGAACCGATTCCTACGGCAATGCCAAGGCCTAAAACTAACATTTGAGGAAAACGGTCCCCTTTGGTGTAGCCCAATTCTTTGAAAATCTGTTCTGCAATCGGAAGAAAGATGAGTAGGGCTGCTGTTTGCGACATAAAGGAGGCCATAAACATAGCGCCGAATAGAAACATGATAATAAAAGCCCAGGGGCCTTTTCTGGCCACCTTATTGGTGATGCACCAGATCGCCATCCGGCGGGAAAAGCCCACCTGGCTCAGTACGTGGCTTAACATAAAGAACACAAGCAGGAAAGCAATCGTTGCATTTCCGAATCCGCTCTTAAAGATATCGCCAGGTTTCATAATCTCAAAGACAGCCAGCAAGGCCATGCAGAGAAAACTTGGCCAGTCGATTCCGACGAAATTCCACATCAGCATGATGCCGATAAAAAGGCCGATTACCTGCATACTGGTGAAGGATAGGCCTTCCGGCGCGGGAAGGAACGGAAAACCGACGATAAAGAGGATGGAAATGATCATCATAACCAGTTTGGTTTTATTTTGTTTCATAGTGACTCTCCTTTCGTATGTTGGGTTAACGGGAATATTTCTGTTTCAGATAGGAGGAAAGGGAAGCGGCAGTTAACTCATCCAGTTTCCTTCCTTCCCGTTTCGCGAAAGCTACGGCGTATCCAGCTGATTCACCGACGTTCATCATGATCGGCATCACTCGGATCGCAGCGAAAGCTTCTTTTTCCGCGCTCAGACATTTTCCGGCCACAAGCGTCCGATGCAGCCCTTTGGGCAGTAAGCTTCGATAAGGAATGTGGTAGACGCCGGGCAGAACTTTCCAGATGACCGTGTTGGTAACTGGATCGTGGATATCCATGGGATAACAGCCGCAGGCAACGCTGTCCTCAAATGGAATCATCTGTTCCAGATCATCCAGGGTTAAGGTATATTGTCCATAGATACGACGGCTTTCCCGAATGCCGATGCTGTTCGCAATACTGGAAATATAGGAATGTTCCATGCCGGGGACCCGTCCGCGGATGAAATGGTGAACCGGCAAAATTTGACGGCGGGCTTCCATCAGGCCCTTAGAAGCGGCGCGGGCGTCCTCATAGTCAAATTTGGCCCGTGTTACATTGAGACTGACATCCTTGGTATTCGGGATGGGAGTAAAGGCCAAAATCTTTCCTTTTAGAATACCGGTGTCATAGCCATCTTGAATCACTTTTGAAAGTTCACCGCTGTGGATAAATCGGTTTAAGGGTTCCTGATCGACATTGGATAGGCGAAACATTAGAGTAGAAACCAACTGTTTTTGGGCGTCAGTTTTGATGGTTTCTTTTCCCAGCTTTCGGATGAGATCTGCATTTCCAGTGGCGTCAATGAGATATTGGCTGGTCAATGGAAAAGACTCATACAGGCTGTGCGCATGGACGATGCAGCAATCTTCCTTCTCTTCGGCAGCATCCAGCATCGTCTCATAAAACAAGGTTACGCCGCTCTCAGCTGCCTTTTTATCCAGGAGGAGTTTGGTTTGTTCTGGATCGAAGCGGAGCCGGTCAATTTTGACCTCCTTGTTGGATGACATTGGCACTCCAAAGTGGTATTCGGCGTATCCCCCGGCAATCATTTCGTCAAAAATTTCTTTTTCAAGGCCATGATAGAGGGGGGTACCCTGAAAACCGGCTGCATTCATTTCCGTCAAACCGGAACCGGTCATCGTTCCGCCAAGATAAGAATTTTTCTCGATTACGGCAACGGAAAGCCCTTCCCTGGCGGCCGCGATGGCGCTGATAGCGCCGGCGGTTCCGCCGCCCACAACGATTAAATCAAATGACTCTGGAACGGACATAAATGTGCTCCTTTCTATCGTGTGTTATGCTGCTTATTTTACTCATTTTAACGGAAGGAAACAATTTTTTATTGGAAAGAAAGAATTCCATATTGGAAAGAGATAATACCTTCAATTGACAAGGATATACACGGTTAGGACAGAGTGAATTTTGCTTTCTGCATCGTTAGTTTCACTCAGCGTACGACCGGTACGCATCGTTCAACTGCCTTGCAGAAAGCAAAATTTATCTCTGCCTAACTCTGCGACCTCAAGCGGAGAGAATTTGGGCATCGTCCAGGCATCTGACAGAGGCGTACTGGACGTACGCCGATGGAAGATAACACAGAAGATGCCCAAATTATCCCGCTATGAGGCGTGTATGCTCTTGTCAATTGAAGGTAGCATTACTTTTAAAAATAAAATGGAATAACCGGGTTTTCCACTGGGAAATAAGTCTGGTAGAACATGTCGGATCGTGTTATACTAACAGTATTCCGTCGACAAGGGCACACACGGTCAGGACAGCAAAGCGAAATTTTTTGTTTTATGCCCTGTAACAGAGAAGAAAGGCAGTCTTTCTATGGATATCGAACAGTTGCGCTGTGTATTGGCAGTAGAACAATGCGGTACATTTTTGGATGCTTCTTTTCAGTTGAATCATTCTCAGTCCTCTGTTTCTAAGAGTATTCAGCGTCTGGAAGATGAGCTGGGAGTGAAAATTTTTGCCAGAACGACCCGCCGGGTTGCTCTTACTCCTTTTGGCCAGGAGTTTGTCAAGCAAGCGGAGGAAATTCTGGCGTGTTATGAAAGGATCCTGGAGGAAGCGAAAAAAGACCGCAAGAGAACGTATGGCCAGCTTCGTATTGGCAGCATTACCTTTGGACGCAACAATCGTCTGGATCCGCTGATCGCTCGTTTTGTCCGTCTGTATCCGGGGATTGAGGTGGATATGCGGGAGGGCATGACTACGCCACTGATGCAGGATTTGCGGGCGCATAAGCTGGACGTTGTTTTTGCTTCCAGTATGTACTTGAAAAATGAACCGCCCAATAATTTTTCTAAGGATCCAGAATACTGCTCTTTTTCCTGCTATCAGGATGATTACTATCTGGTGGCGCATAAAGATCACCCGCTGGCAAAACGGGAGCGGGTCGATTATAAAGACTTGGAAAAGGAAGCGTTGATCACCACAGAGCGGACCATGGACGTATACCACAAAGCCATCCGGCGGGCATTTGAAAAGCATCAGGTACCCTTTGCCGTGTCTATGTACTGCAATTCTACACGCTCCGTCCAATATATGGTGGCTCAGAATTTGGGCGTATCGATTTTATCCACCTTGGTAATTGAGGAGAATGAAAATATCCGTCTGATTCCCATGAACGATCCGCTGGTGCGGGATACGCAGATGGTGATTTTAAATCAAAAGGAAATTCCGCCGCATATTAAAGCGTTTTATCAGTTTGTAAAGAGAGAAACAAGGGAGAAGGAAGAAGAATAAGGAAAAACCTGCTATGCAATCGAAGGAACCTTTTGCATAGCAGGTTTTCTTTTTTCCCAAAATTATCCCAGCAGCTGTTCTTTCAAAATGCTTCCATCAAGCGTGTTGACCTCGCAGCCGCGGTTTAAGCTTTCGGCGGCGGCCATAGCGGCGGCCTCACCAAGGCGCATACAGGTAATCATCACGCGAATGCAGGCATGCGCTTCATGTTCGGCAGAGATGCAGCGTCCGGCCAGAACTAGGTTGGACGCTTCCTTTACGATCATGGCCCGGTAGGGGACGTAGAAAACGCCTGTTTTCGGCTTTACGACATGGCTGCCGACGCCGTTGGCATCGTGAATGTCAATGGGATAGGAACTCTTGGCAACTGCGTCCGGGAATTCATGGCCTTCCAGTACGTCTTCGTTGCTGAGCACATACTGGCCCATGATGCGGCGGCTGTCGCGCAGACCAGTAAAATCACCGGTGGTGACTAAGTAGGCGTGTTCAAATCCGGGAACATTTTCAATGAAGAAACGGCTGATCTTGCGTACTTGCCGCCTAGCTTCCATCTCTGCTTTGCTCCAGGCCAAGGTATCCAGAGGATTAATCTTGACGCGGCTCATATTGGATTGGAAAACGCCGTTTGGCAGCGGACGAGCAAGCAAATTATTCACGTAAAGGCAGCCCTGTTCCAGTCCCTTTTTTGCCAGGGCAGTTTTTTCGGACTGTGTTACCTTGGCATAACGTTCGGCGTCTACTCCGGCGATCTGATAAATTAACGTGCCAGGCTGCAGTACGCCGTCTTCATCGCCCATTTTCCACTGGCAGCCGCAGGCGACGGCTACGGAACCGTGGAAGGTAGCGTCAATCACGATACGTCCTGTGATTGATTGAACTCCTTCCACATTGTGAATGGTCAGGCTGCTGATTTTGCCGTCGGTCATTTGGGCGCCAATCACGCGGGTGTGAAGCAGAATATCGACGCCCGCTTCCGATACCATATCATCCATGATATCCTTTAAGATATCCGGTTGGTAAGGAATGACGGAAACATCGAGATTTTTATCGCCGGAAAGATAGATGTGGCTCATTCCCTGGCTGCCTTTCGCCGCTTTGAGACGGCTGAGCAGTTCTTTTACCAGTCCGCGCAGACTTTCCTCGGTCTCGTCGTTGGCGAACCCCATGAACTGACTGATCTGCGCTCCGGTGGCGGTACCGCCGAGATAGGCGTTTTCTTCAATGAGCAGGGTGTTTTTTCCGGCCTTTGCCGCGGTGACGGCGGCGGCAAAACCAGCCGTGCCGCCGCCTACAACAATTACATCGTATTGTTTCATCGAAAACCTCATTTCAAATGGTAGCAATTACATCAAAGCTGCGGCAATGGGATATCCCACAAAAGAGAGTACCAGAACGCACAGGAGGGAAAGTAATAATCCATATTTTAACATAAAATCTGTTTTTAACCAACCAGTACCGGCGGCAATTGCTGCGTGGGCGGTGGAGGGCGGAGTAGCCAAAGCTACGCTGGCGCCCGCGCCGATGATACAAGTCAGGGCGGCAGGATTTACTCCCGCGATTGCGCCGCCGTAGACCAGCGGTAGAGAGATGCTGTAAAGCAAGGTAACGGTAACCGTGTTGGAAGCAAAGTTGGTAATCAACAGAGTAAAGAAGCAAACAATAAATACAAAAAATGCAGGGGACATATTGCTGATAATAGGAGTCAAAGCATCTACCACAACCGCGGTCAGGCCAACATCTTCGTTGGTCAGAGCATTGCCTAAAATACTAGTAGCGGCAACCATCATCACAGCGCCCCACGGAACCTTGGCAATCGACTGGCCGAACTCCATCAGGGGCTTGCCCTTGATGCAGATCAGGCAAAGAACGACCGTACCGATCATCGGCGGAACGGGCGTACCCAGGCTGGAGATAGCGGCGGCTACGCCAGGAAGCACGGGTTTGATGATACCAGGCAGCATCCACATGGCTACCACAACGCCGAACACAATCAAGGTCAGCTTTTCATCTAGCTGCATCGGAGCTACGCCCTTCTTTAATACATCGGAATCCAGGCTTTTCAGACGGTCCATATCGGGGCGGAATACGTATTTTACCAGCAGCATAGAAAGGATGAAGATAACGGCGGCTGAAACAATGCCAAAGATCGTATACTTCACAAAGTCGATCGGCATGGTCATATCCTGTTCATACAGGGACATGGACAGAATCGGCACGGTGTGTGCAATGGGGGTAGTGATGGTGGACAGGGAAGCAAAGAACAAAAGGCCCAGAATCACAACCTGTGGGAAGCGGTCTCCTTTTTCGTAGCCGAGTTCTGCAAAAATTTGTTCCGCAATCGGCACAAATACCATGAATGCTGGAATCGGAGACATAAAGGAGCCGATAACCAGCGGAGCTAAAAACAGCAGCGCCAAAAACATCCACGGATTCTTCTTCGTAAAGGGGCGGGTGACAAACCATACGGCGGCACGTTTGGTGAAACCGGTTTGTCCCAGCCCAAAGCTTAGCATGGAACTAAAGAGAACGAAGGATACGACCCAGTTACCCATGGAAGCCTGTAAGCCGGCGGAATAGGTATAAAGAGGGGTGGTAATCAGGGCCACGATGCAGAGAATGCTGGGCCAGGTAACAGAGACAAACAGCCAGAGTACGATGGTTCCCAGGAACACGCCGGCTACGCTCATGCCAAGTTCAGATAGACCAAACATAGGGGGCAGAAAGCGGGTTCCGAATAGGAGCAGCACACCGATGATGGTTGCAATCCATTTCTTTGTATTCATAGTCAGATTTCCTTTCTTTGATGAATCAGTTGCCAAATTCGTCTGCGCAAACGAAAGCTGAACTTCTTGTATATGATTATAGCAAAAACGGATAACAGGAAGCAATTCGATATTGGAAGGATTTATTCTTGTTAGGAATAAATGTAAAATGGCCGGCAGTAATTCTCCAATTTGCGAATAGAAAGAAAGGTTTCCAATATGGAAAGGGAGGTTTCCATATTAGAAAGAGAAGGGTATATTGTCTTTGCAAACACAAATGTTATAATACAGAAAACGGTACTTTCTATTGTACGGAGGAGAGCGGCGGATGGATCTGTTTCAATTGAAATGTTTTGTCAGAATTGTAGATTGCAAAAGTTTCACGGAAGCTTCCTATGAAGAGGCGATTTCCCAATCGTCCCTTTCCAAATATATCAGTAAATTGGAGGACGAACTGAAAGTAAAACTTTTTGACCGCAGTAAGAGACAAGTAGAACTTACGCCGGCTGGCCGGGAGTTTGAGCAATATGCGCGGACGATGCTAAACGAATATGAGCAGATGAAACATGCGATGAAAAAGTATTCGGTTGGAGGAATTTTGCATATTGGCAGCATTGAACATATGGGACGGGTTGGGTTGACCACGCCAATCGCTTCTTTTTTAAATCAATTCCCAGATGGAGATGTAGAGATCGAGATTGAAAAGGGCGATACTTTGAGCCTAATGAATTTATTGGCTGTCAAAAAGATCGATATGGCGTTTATCGCTCATATCATATCGGCGGGAGGGGAAACCTCCAATATCGATGGGTATGATCTGGCTGCTTTTGATCGATATACTTTGGTAGAAGACGAATATCATTTGATTGTGAGCAGGAACCATCCGCTAGCCGGTAAGACATCGGTTTCCTGGGCAGCGTTGGCGGAGGAAAAATTAGTGATACTGGATCAAAGCTACAGCTTGAATGCAGTGATCCGAGACTCTTTCCGCCAAGCGGGAATTGTGCCGCATATTGCGTTTGAATGCGATCAGGTGGATACGATTCTCGGCCTGGTGGAAGAAAACTTTGGCGTATCTTTGCTTTCGAAACGAGTGGCGACCGCCCAGTATGATGTGACGGCGATCCGGTTGGACCGACCGCTATCCCGGAATACCGTGTTGGTTGTACCGAAAGAGATTGAGAAGAAGCGGAAATTGATTCAACAGTTTGTCTGCCATATGGTAAAATATTATGAGAAGGACGGCCAAGGCGGCAGCCGGATTTAAAGGAGAAGATTGGATGGGGATTTCCTCTTGCGGAGGATGGAATTCTGCTTTATAATCTTTTTGGATAAGCCTATTTTCTGCAATTTGTGGGAAAAGGTGAAGGAAGGAGGCGGATTCCAGTGTCCAATAAGGTACACATCCTGATCATTGAAGATGAAAAAAGTATCTGCAATTTTATCAAGGCTGCTCTTCAAGTACAAGATTACCGGATCAGCATTGCCCATACGGCGGCGGAAGGCTTGTCGATCATTACTTCCCGCTGCCCGGATCTAGTCTTGTTGGATTTAGGGCTTCCGGATATGGAGGGAAGCGAGATTATTCGAAAGGTGCGGGAGTGGTCTAGTCTGCCGGTGATCGTAATTTCTGCCAGGACCCAGGAGCGGGAGAAGGTTCAGGTTTTGGATTTGGGTGCGGACGACTATATTACAAAACCCTTTGGATCGTCGGAACTTCTGGCAAGGATTCGGACGGCGCTGCGTCACAATAATCAGCTGGTGACGCCCAATGGCGGTCCCAGTTCCTGCTATCAGGTTGGGGAGTTATGTATTGATTTTGCAAGGCGTATTGTGACTTTAGCAGGGCAGGAAATCCACTTGACTGCCGTAGAATATAAATTGGTGTCTCTGCTGGCAAAAAATGCGGGGCGTGTGGTGACCCATGATGCAATCATGACCCAGGTATGGGGGCCGTATGTGGAGGAAGATAATCGGATTCTGCGGGTGAATATGGCCAATATTCGCCGGAAGATTGAAAAAAATCCTGCGGAACCCCGGTATATTTTTACGGAGATTGGTATTGGCTACCGGATGGCGGAGGAGAACAGTTAAGACGGCAGAATGCGTCGCGGAAAATATTTTTGAAAGATATGGAAAAAACCACGGGCAGGCGTTTTGATGACGCTGTCCGTGGCTTTTTGGTTGTTACTTCTCTACTGATTCATTTTCTAAGCAATAATTGTAAAAATACAAGATTAGTTCACCGGGAGACGGTTTTTCTGTTAAACGGCGGCCCGCAATTCGTTCCAGTTCTTTTCGGTTCCCATGTTCCCAACAATCCTCCACGGCACGGGCGATGTTTCTAGCGACATTTTGAGGAGTGCTGCCAGTTTCCTTTGCAATTTCCGGATATAAGACACTGGTAAGGCAGCGAATAGGAAATTCTTTTTTCTGAACAACTGAAACAATAGCGCGGGTGAGCTGGCGGTAGCCCACGGAAGCTGGACGACCGGAGATGCCGACCACAAGTCGATAGATTTCTTTTTGTTTCATAGCGTTTTCCTCCTGATTCCTAATGCGTTTGATATGACAAAAATAGGGTAAAAACTGGTAAAAAAGAGGGTAATGGACAGAATTGGATATGAATGTGTAAAAGTAAAGGAAAAATCTGTATCTATTTCCACATCTTTCGACGGAAGGCGACAAATAGCAAGAGAACGTGGGGCAGATGGAAAATCAGTAAGAAATATTTTATCAAAATGCTTGTTAAAGAAACGCTAAAATACGACAAGCGCTCTTGTCTTCATCGAAACGTAATGTTATGATAAATATGCAAATAGTTTTTTCTCCTAAGGCGCAGGACCCTCCCATTCCCCTGCGCCTTTGCTCTGTTTAAAAAAGGATGAAAAAAGAGTTTTTGGGGAATACTTGACATATGTCAGAATCTGAGCTACACTATATTCGACATAAGTCAGAAATGGAGGTGCCTATATGCCAAGACCCCGGAAGTGCCGGCGGGTATGTTCTCTTCCTAGTATTGAAGGCGTAGCTCCCATTGGCGAGAGCGAGATGACAGACGACATCGTCATGAGCGTAGACGAGTATGAGGTGCTCCGCTTGATTGACTGGCAGGGGCTGACCCAGGAAGAATGCGCGGCGCAGATGGAGATTGCGCGTACGACGGTTACCGGAATCTATATGACGGCCCGGAGGAAACTGGCGGATGTCCTGGTGAACGGAAAGCGTCTTCGGATCGACGGCGGGGAGTTTGCTCTGTGTGAACACCGAACGGCAGGATGTGGAGCTGGGCGGGCATGCCCTTGCTGCAAAATAAGAAAAAGTGAGGAACTGGAAGATGAGTGAAAATTGTAGCCATAATTGTAAAACCTGCGGAAGCGACTGTTCCGAGCGGAAAGAACCGCAGAGTTTCCTGGAAAAACCCCATGAGATGTCTAAAATTCACCATGTGATCGCTGTCGTCAGCGGGAAGGGTGGAGTAGGAAAATCCTTGGTAACGTCGATGATGGCTGTTTTGATGCAGAGAAAAGGTTATCATGCGGCGATTTTGGATGCGGATGTGACTGGCCCCTCGATTCCAAAGGCATTTGGTATTCATGAGCGGGCGATGGCAAGCCCAGCCGGGATGCTTCCCGTGCCGACAAAGACTGGTATCGACGTTATGTCTTTGAATTTACTTTTGGACAGTGACACAGACCCGGTCGTTTGGCGCGGGCCGATGATTGCCGGCGCAGTAAAACAATTTTGGACAGACGTGATCTGGAAGGATGTCGATTATATGTTTGTGGATATGCCTCCGGGAACGGGCGATGTGCCGCTGACGGTGTTCCAGTCGATTCCAGTGGATGGGATTCTGGTGGTAGCGTCTCCCCAGGAATTGGTTTCTATGATTGTGGAAAAGGCTGTTAAGATGGCAGAGATGATGAAGATACCAGTATTGGGGCTGGTGGAGAACATGTCGTATTTCCAATGTCCGTCCTGCGGGGAAAAGCACAATATTTTCGGGGAAAGCCATATTGAAGAGATTGCAGTCCGCTATGGCATCAGCCATGTGGCTAAATTACCGATGGAGCCGAAGATCGCGGCTCTCTGCGATGCTGGTAAGATTGAGGACGTGGAAGGCGAATGGCTGGATCATATGGCCGGCCATCTGGAATATTTGAATCAAAATAAGGAGGAAGAGAAATGAAGATTGCAGTGACCTACGAAGAGGGACAGGTGTTTCAGCATTTTGGACACACGGAAGCTTTTAAAGTGTATGAAGTAGAAGCGGGGAAGGTCGTATCTTCCGAAGTAATCGGAACCGAAGGAAACGGACATGGCGCTTTGGCCGGATTCCTTGCGGAAAAAGGGGTAAGCGTGTTGATCTGCGGCGGTCTGGGAGGCGGCGCGCGTATGGCGTTGGCGGAAGCCGGCATTGAGCTTTATCCTGGTGTCAGCGGCAGTGCAGACGCTGCGGTGGAAGCTCTGCTTCAGGGAGATTTGAATTTTGATCCGAATACGACCTGTCATCATCACGACCATGAGCATGGAGAAGGTGGATCCTGCGGCAATCATGGCTGCCATCATTAAGACGGCTTTGACGTCTCATTGAGATATTTATATTTGAAAAGAGATGTGGCCAAAGGCTGCATCTCTTTTCAAATATAGGATTCAGGTGTAAAAAGGCCGCTTTTTTATACAGGGGCCCTTTTACACCTGAATCTATATAGGAAAGTATAGTCTATAGTTGACAAGAGCAGCGATTCGGAATAGGATAGAAAGAACAAAAACGGGAGCGTTTGGGGAGAAGGCGTGTTCCTGTTTCCGAAGGAGTTTTCAAATGAAGAAGAGAACAGATAGGAGTTCCCTGGAAATGAAACTGGCCATGCGGGTATCCACGGTGAGTATCGTTGGCAATCTGCTGCTGTCAGTGGGAAAGCTGGCGGCTGGCCTTTTGGCTCATTCCGGGGCGATGGTTTCCGACGCCGTTCACTCGGCTTCGGATGTGTTTAGTACTCTGATTGTAATTTTAGGTTTTAAACTGTCCAGGAAAAAAGCAGATGAAGATCATCCCTACGGCCATGAACGTCTGGAATGTGTAGCTGCTATTTTGCTGGCGGTGGCGCTTTTTGCTACTGGAATCGGGATTGGCTGGAAGGGTTTATCTACGATTCTTAGCAAAGATTACAGCAATTTGGCAGTGCCAGGGGCTTTGGCGTTGGCGGCGGCAGTTTTGTCCATTGTGGTGAAAGAGTGGATGTACTGGTATACCCGGAGAGCGGCCAAAAAAATTCATTCCGACGCCTTGATGGCGGACGCTTGGCATCACCGTTCCGATGCGCTTTCATCCGTCGGCGCGCTTGTGGGTATTGCAGGAGCGCGGATGGGGTATCCCATTATGGACTCGGTGGCCAGCGTGGTAATCTGCATTTTCATTTTTAAGGTGGCGATAGATGTCTTTCATGGCGCCATTGATAAGATGGTGGATAAATCCTGCAGTCCGGAGAGTGAAGCCAGGATGCGCTATGTGATTGAGACACAAAAGGGGGTCCTGGGAGTGGATTCTTTAAAAACGAGGGTCTTTGGCACAAGATATTATGTGGATGTGGAGATCGCTGCAGATGGAAATCTGACCTTGCGGGAGGGACATGAAATCGCCGAACGTGTGCATGAAGCGATTGAAAATCAGTTTGATATGGTAAAACACTGTATGGTTCATGTAAATCCCAGGTAAAGAACAGTCGTATATTTGGAAATTTAGAAAAAGCTGTGGCCAAAGGCTGCAGCTTTTGTGGCTCCTTTCTCTTTTGGGTCATATAATAACAAGAACCAACGAAAAAGGAGTAGTTTATGACGAATCAAGAAAAGCGGCAGAAAATTGCCGATGCGGTGATCAGCCGGGAAGGGAAAAATAAGTATACCCAGACCGCAAAACGCGATCGAGTGGCATCCGGCTGGTCCGACTGCAGTTCTTTGACCCACTGGGCGCACAAAACAGCCATTGGTGTGGATATTGGAGACGACACCGCGGCTCAGATCGTAAGCGACAATCTAACTACTGTAAACGTAGAAATTCGGGACGGCGTACCGGATGAAAGCGCATTGCTGGTCGGAGATTTACTGTTTTTCCGCGGCAGAAGCTTAAGCCGGAAGCCGTATCAATATGTGGGCCATGTGGAAACCTATGTCGGAAACGGAGAAACCTCCGGACACGGCAGCGGCGTCGGCCCTACCAGAAAAAATATGGCGGATTACTGCCGCGAACGGCAGGCATCCTCATCGCCGGTGCCAGCGGGAAATCGCGGTCTGATCTGCGTCCGCCGGGCGGTACCGCTTTCACCGGAAGAAGAACAAGGACAGAAAGGAGACTGGGACGGAGTGAATACAGAACAATTTGTAAAGGACCTTTATGTGGAGCTTCTTGGCCGGTATCCGGATACTGGCGGCTTGAAAGACTGGGTCAATAGGATTGCTGAAGGAGCAAACTTCCGGGAGGTCTATGAAGGAATCGGAAACTCGGAGGAAGGGCGCAAATATTTTGTCCGCGAACTTTATCTCCATCTTCTTAAGCGAGAGCCGGACGAGGACGGCTTAAAGAACTGGACCGCCGCATTAGCGGGAGGAGCCAGCAAATCTCAGGTGTACCAGGACTTTTTAAACAGTGAAGAATACCAGAAGAAAAACAAAAAATCATAAAAAATGAAATCTGCTTTGCGAGGGCCCTCCATCGAAGGGCCCTTTTTTATTCTATAGGAAATTCTTTATTCTCTCACGAATTCGCTTATTTTTACGGAAAAATGCAATTACCTTTTCCGGCGCCGGGACAACATCGCTATTCAGGTTTGAAAGGCTTGAATTATCTGGAAAAAGCGCGGAATCCTTAGGAAAAAAAGATGTCGAAAGCGTAAAAAAAGAAGTGACAAGGAAAAAGGAAGATGCTATACTATAGGACGAGTAAAAATACAGTTCTGGAGGGAGATCAATGGGAAAGAGAACAGACATACATAAAGTCATGATTATCGGCTCGGGCCCGATTATCATTGGACAGGCGTGTGAGTTTGACTATTCAGGTACGCAGGCCTGTAAAGCGCTGCGCTCCCTGGGCTATCAGATTATTCTGGTGAATTCCAATCCGGCCACGATTATGACCGATCCGGGAATCGCCGATGTGACTTATATTGAACCGCTGAACGTAGAGCGGTTGGAGCAGATCATTGCAAAGGAGAGACCGGACGCGCTGCTGCCGAATCTGGGCGGACAATCGGGATTGAATCTTTGCTCGGAGTTAAACAGCAAAGGAATTTTGGACAAATACAACGTAAAGGTCATCGGCGTTCAGGTAGATGCCATTGAACGCGGGGAGGACCGGATCGAGTTTAAAAATACCATGAATAAGCTGGGCATCGAGATGGCTCGCAGCGAAGTGGCCTACACGGTGGAGGATGCGCTGGCGATTGCTGATAAGCTGGGTTATCCGGTGGTGCTCCGTCCGGCCTATACCATGGGCGGCGCCGGCGGCGGATTGGTATATAATAAGGAAGAACTGACCACGGTCGTCACCCGCGGCTTGCAGGCAAGTCTGGTGGGGCAGGTTCTGGTAGAAGAGTCGATTCTTGGCTGGGAGGAACTGGAACTGGAAGTTGTTCGCGATGCCAAGGGGCAGATGATTACCGTCTGCTTTATCGAAAATATTGATCCGCTGGGTGTTCATACCGGAGATTCTTTCTGTTCGGCTCCGATGCTGACGATTTCTGAGGAGACTCAGAAACGTTTGCAGGAACAGGCGTATCGGATTGTCAATGAGGTGCAAGTCATTGGCGGAACGAACGTACAGTTTGCTCACGATCCGGTCAGCGACCGCGTGGTTGTCATTGAAATCAATCCCAGAACTTCCCGTTCTTCTGCCCTTGCCTCAAAGGCGACTGGTTTCCCGATCGCCCTGGTATCCGCGATGCTGGCGGCCGGGTTGACTTTGGACGAGATTCCGTGCGGGAAATATGGAACTTTGGATCAGTATGTTCCGGGCGGAGACTATATTGTTATTAAATTTGCCCGCTGGGCTTTTGAAAAATTCAAAGGCGTGGAAGATAAGCTGGGTACTCAGATGCGGGCTGTCGGCGAAGTGATGAGCATCGGGAAAACCTATAAGGAGGCGTTCCAGAAAGCAATCCGCAGCTTGGAGATTGGCCGTTCTGGCTTGGGATTTGTGAAAGACTTCCGCGAAAAGACCAAGGAAGAACTGTTAAAAATGCTGGCGGTGCCCACCAGTGAGCGTCAGTTTATCATGTATGAGGCGCTGCGCAAGGGCGCGACCGTCGACGAGCTGTTTGAACTGACGAAGATCAAACACTATTTCATCGAGCAGATGAAGGAATTGGTGGAAGAAGAGGAAGAGATTCTAAAGCACAAGGGACAGATGCTTCCCGACGAACTGCTGACCCAGGCTAAGAAGGACGGTTTTGCGGATAAATACCTGGCGAAGCTTCTGGAACGGAGCGAAGGGGAAATTCGAGAGCGGCGTCTTGCGATCGGCGTAAAGGAGGCATGGGAAGGCGTTCATGTCAGCGGTACTAAAGACAACGCTTACTACTATTCCACCTATAATCTGAAAGAGGACAAGAGCCCGGTTAACAATGACCGCCAGAAGATCATGATCCTCGGCGGAGGCCCCAACCGGATTGGTCAGGGAATCGAGTTTGACTACTGCTGCGTTCATGCGGCGCTGGCGTTAAAGGATCTGGGCTTTGAGACAATTATTGTCAACTGTAATCCGGAGACAGTATCCACGGATTATGATACTTCCGATAAGCTGTATTTTGAGCCCTTGACCTTGGAGGATGTGCTGAGCATCCATGAGAAAGAGAAGCCTGCCGGCGTGATCGCCCAGTTTGGCGGCCAGACCCCTCTAAACTTAGCTGCGGATCTGGAAAAGGCCGGCGTGAAGATCTTAGGAACTTCGCCGAAGATTATCGATTTGGCGGAAGACCGCGATCATTTCCGTGCGATGATGGATCGCCTGGAGATCCCGATGCCGGAGTCTGGTATGGCGGTGACTGTGGAAGACGCTTTGGAGATTGCGGACAGAATCGGCTATCCGGTAATGGTTCGCCCGTCTTATGTATTGGGCGGACGGGGCATGGAAGTGGTTCACGATGCGGAAAGCCTGGTTGGCTATATGCAGGCGGCAGTAGGGGTCACTCCGGATCGTCCGATCCTGATCGACCGGTTCCTGCATCACGCCATGGAATGCGAAGCCGACGCGATTGCCGACGGGACCCATGCCTTTGTTCCAGCAGTCATGGAGCATATCGAGCTGGCCGGCGTCCATTCGGGAGATTCGGCTTGCATGATTCCGTCCCAGCATATCAGCGAGGAAAACTTAAAGACCATTAAAGAATATACCAAGAAGATTGCGGAGGAGATGCACGTCTGCGGACTGATGAATATGCAGTACGCAATTGAAGACGATAAAGTATTTGTATTGGAGGCGAATCCCCGCGCATCCCGGACCGTGCCGCTGGTTTCTAAGGTCTGCAATATTCAGATGGTGCGCCTGGCAACGCAGATTATTACGGGCGATTTGACTGGAAAGCCGTCGCCGGTACTGGAATTAAAGGAAAAGAAGTTCAAACATTGCGGCGTGAAGGAATCGGTGTTCCCGTTCAATATGTTCCCGGAGGTGGACCCGGTATTAGGGCCGGAGATGCGTTCCACCGGAGAGGTACTGGGATTGGCGCCGAACTTTGGCGAGGCTTTCTACAAAGCGGAAGAAGCAACCCAGACCAAGCTTCCTCTGTCTGGTACGGTGCTCATCAGCGTCAGCGATAAGGATAAGCAGGAGGCTGTCCAGGTGGCGAAGGAATTCCATGAGGCAGGTTTCCGCATTGTGGCCACCGGCCGCACCTGCGATATGATTCAGGCGGCGGGTATCCCGGCCGAAAAGATCAAAAAGCTTTACCAGGGCCGGCCGAATATTTTGGATGCCATCAAAAACGGAGAAATTCAGATGGTCATCAATACGCCGGTTGGAAAAGAGGGCGAGCATGACGATAGTTATATTCGGAAAGCGGCGATCAAAGCGCGCATTTCTTATATGACTACCATGGCTGCCGCGGCGGCTTCGGTCAGCGGAATCCGCGCCGTGCAGAGAGACGGCCAGATCGGTGTAAAATCCTTGCAGCAGATTCACAGTGAAATTGAAGAGTAAGAGATAATGAAAAAGTGCGATACATTCGGTTTACCGGTTGTATCGCACTTTTTTAATAGGAAATTCTCCTTTGTGTCAAGGGGAGGTGGAATCAGGAGATGGAAAATAATCCTGTACAAAATTCCAGAAATCAAGGGCTGCTTCCGACATCAGGGATTCCTTGCGGCGCATCAGAAAGATCTGGCGCGAGGTATTATAATTCTTGATATGAAATGTCCTGATATCCGGCGATAGTTGGCGGGCGACCCGCAGGCAGCATTCCGGCAGAATGCAGATGGCCTTTCCAGCGTCGACAAAGCGCATTTTGGTAATAAAATCTTCCGTACTGCAGAATATTTTTGGGGAATAGCCTGCCGCCCGGCAAAGTTTGTAGGTAATGTCAGAGTAAAAGATCGTTACATCCGGCATCTCAATAAAGAAATCATCTTTCAGTTCTTCCATCGAAAGTTCCGAAATATTTTCCGGATAGCGACGGTATCTGGGCGATATGAGAATACAGTGCTGCTCCTCAAACAGAGGGTGGAAAAACCAGGCTTGTTCATTTTTACTCAGCATCGTGGCTTCACTTTGCGTGCCCAGCACAAAGTCGGTCTGCTCCGTCAAATTTTCATCTTTGTCCTGGGATTGTCCTACGGTTATTCTTATCTTGGGATTCAGTTCTGTATAGGCTAAAATACAGTCTGTAATACAATCGGCAAAGGCATGGCAGACAATGCGGATTTCCCCGCAGGTATCATACTGAGCCTGTTTTATAATTCGGAAGCCGGAATGTAGGTTATCTAGAGCTTTTCTAGCATAGACCGCGAAGTTTTTTCCATAGTCATTCAGCTTGATCGCATTTCCATAGCGATCAAAAAGTTTCGTTCCTACTTCTTTTTCTAGATTAGCAATACTTTTGCTGAGCGCAGGCTGGGAGATTCCGATAAAAGCAGCGCTGCTCGACATGTGTTCCTGCTCAGATAGGACCAGGAAGTATTCCAACTGTTTCATATCCATATCCATTTACCCTCCCTTTCAGTATTCCCTTTTGTTATAGTATCATAAAAGACGGTTCATTGCCAGATAAAATGATAGCAGATATAATTTTACTAGGAAAGCTCCGGACGGCGGCCATAAATGAGCCATGCTTGCATGAGCGAATTTATGGGCATCGGACGGGCAAAAAAGTATGAGCAAGGAGCCTGATAAGGCGGAATGCGAATACTTTTGACAGATGCGAGAGCGCGAAGCGCGCAGCAGCTGGCTTTCCTCTTGGGCACGCTTCTGCTCCGCAAGGTTTGAAGCAATAGGTTTCAGCTGCGAGAACGCGAGGCGTGCAGCAGCTGGCTTTCATTCGTAAAGGGAAAGGACGGGAGGAACGATGAACTTCTATTATAATCGGGAAACGCTGCATTTTACGGCAAACTGGGACGTTGCTTTGACGGACCGATATCAGTATCTGATGGCGGGAGCTGCTTTGGCGGCTGGTCATGATTTGCTGATTCCGGCCCAGGACTTGCAGCGTCTTTATTCTCCTGAGATGAAGATCCAGCTTTCGGGAGAAAAAGCGGTTTTTGTGATGAATGATAGAACCGTGCAGGTAGAATCAGGCAGCGATCGTATGTTTTTAAACGGAAATCCGGTGCGTTTATCAGCAGAGTGCCGAATGGAGAATGGGCTTTTGTACGTACCGGTGGGACAACTGATGAGCCTGGGCTTTGAGAAAACCGTTCGATCCACAGGAGAATTGACGCCCTCCTACATCAGTCCCGAAGCCAAGGGGATCTATAATCCGGGAGGAATCTTATCGGACGAAGAGATGATTGTAGCTGTCGGCGAACATGATGGTTGTTCGATTGACGGCGCTTTGCTTCGCTATATCGATTTGATTCGCCGAGGGAAACGTTATGGGGAGCAGTACCGTACCTATTGGATGGACGGACCTCAGAAAGTTATTCCCTATATTACATATATACCGACTTCCTATCAGCCAGGCGAGCCTGCTAAAATGGTGGTGTTTTTGCATGGAGGAAGCTACGATCTGGGCGAAAAGTATGCATTTCGCTTTGCTGGACATAAGCTGCAGATGGCCTGCGAAAAGTATCATTACATTCTTTTATGCGCCAATGCTTGCACGCTTCTCAGCAGTTATGGAAATATGCCGCCGCATATCCAAGCATGCGGTACGGAAGAAGAAAAGCAATATTATCAATGGGGAGACGACTCTGTGATGCAGGCGATAGCAGAGGTAAAGAAGGAGTATGCCATTGACGAAAAACATATTTATCTGATGGGAAATTCCATGGGAGCGGGAGGAACCTTCTATCTGCCGACGGTACACCCCGGCATGTTCCGGGCGTTGGCTCCCGGAGCCGGAAGCTTAAAAGTGATGTGTCCGGAGCATCTGGAAGCCCTGGACGGCATGCCTATCATCTATCCGGCAGGCACGGAGGATGACTTTGGTTTTGACCATATTTTGGAATCCAGAGATATGCTGACGGCAGCCGGAGCAGAGGTGGAGATGGCGGTCGTGGGAGGCGGCCATCACCTGGACGCCTGGGTCGATGTGATCGACGATATTTTCCGGTTCTTTGAAAAACACGCATAGGTACAGAACTCTATTGGAAGGGAACATACCTGGAACTGTCCAATGAACTGGTGGATGATTAGACGAGCTTTATGAAATACAGAAATCTGCAATGTCTTAGTGTAAAGGAGAATTTATGGCAATACCGAAAGCGCCCCTGGGGCAAGAATTTGGATACGATTTTCAATATGCCGTCTTTTTAAAGGAGCCGGGGAGAGTTACTCTTTTTCTCGATTCCTATCTCTATGAACCGGCTTTTTCCCCGACTGTGATTTGCGGGGAGGTCTATCTGGCCGCGTCGGAGCTGTGCCGGATCTATGCGCCTTACCTGGAGATAAAATGGCAGGGCAAGACGGCTGCGTTTACTTACCGGCATCCGCTGGAAGAGGAAAAGGCAGGAGAGCTAAAGAAGGATGAAATCTGTTTCATCGAGAATCAGCTCTATGTGAAAGCGGCCGGTGTTGTAGGACGCTGTCTAGGCAAAGAGGTTCAGGAAGAGGATGGGTTTGCGATCCTTGCAGTGGAAGGAAAAAAGCCTGTCTGCGAGGCATTCTCCTCGCCTTTTGCCCGCAGGGCCCTGGAAAACCGGCTGCATAATAAGGTATACGGGGAGCAGAATTTTTCTGTGTGGATGGAAGAGGCCGAGAGGATCATACCCTACCGGATGTATATCCCTTGCAGCTATCGTCCTGGCGCGCCCCAGAAGACAATCGTCTGTTTTCACGGCGGGGATGCCAATGCGGACTATGTATTTCAGCATACAAATAATGAGATTTGTCTGTATGCGGAAAAATACGGCTACGTGATTTTAGCCCTTTGCAGCTATCGGAAATATACATTTTTTGGCGCGTCCAAGGTGCCGACTGGCGGGGAGAAGGCAGAGCCTAATTCCGTCAATCCCTGCGGTCTTACGAAAGAGCAAATGGCTCACTGCAATACGGCGGAGGCATCCGTGCTTTTTCAGATCGAGGACGCCAAGAAAAGGTATACGCTGGATTCGGATCATCTGTACGCGATGGGAAATTCCGGTGGGTGTCTTGGGATTTTCCAGCAGATAAAAATTCTTCCCAAGGGCTATTTTAAGAGAGTGGTCTGCTCGGGCGGAATGCCCTCCATTGATTTTTTGGATACGGAGCTGTTAAAGGAAAAGGGAACGCGGATCCTTCTTTTGATGGCGACGGAAGATATATTTGACGGACAATATACCCGCCAGGTGGGGTATCCCTTTTTGAGAGAGCGAGGCGTCGCGGTGGACTTTCATCCGGTGGGGGGCGGAAGCCATCTGCTTGGCTGGACGCGCGCGTTGGATGTCATCTTTGCGTATTTTGAACAAGACTATTCCAAATAGTTATAGTACCATGAGACCTGCATTATTGCCTTTTTCTTATGGAAAATATATAATCTGATACAGTAACCAGTGATTTGAAGCGGATCGCGCATCGCCGGCAGCAGCGGACAGCTTCCCCAAACACAAAACTTATGAAAAGTAGTAAAGGAGAGAGAAGATGAATACAGGATTAATACTGACATTAATCGCATTTGTATTTGTTGCAGTTGCCCTGTTATCCGGGAAAATTGCTCCTTCCGTGGCCTGCGGTGTAGCCGTTGTATTTTTGTGGCTGGCCGGCGTTATTGATATGACGGAAGTGTTTGCCAACTTTGTAAGCAGCAACATCATCGTCATGGTAGGCATGATGATCGTGATTGCCGCCCTTTTGAAAACAAGCATTCTGGCCAACATAGCCGGATTGGTAAAGAAATCAAAAGGAAACAGCATTCGGATTCTGCTTGTAATCGGTATGATTATTCCCTTTATTTTGTGCCAGTTTATCGGCGGCGTTACCGCTATGATTACGGTGCTGCCTCTGCTGATCGCCCTGGCCGCTGAGATTGGTATATCCCCGACCTTGTTGGTACTTCCCGCATCTGTCGGCGCTCAGGCAGGCTTGATGGCTTTGCCCATCGGCGGTGCGGCAGCCATGTATTTAATGAAAAACCAGATGGCCGCCAATGTAGGCAGTATGGAAGAGTTGGGGTTCTGGGATCTGTGTTTGACCCGTCTTCCCGGAACGATTGTACTTATGGTATTTGTCGTATTGGTTGGATATAAGCTGCTTCCGAAGAGAGCCTTGGGAGATGCAGAGGCCCTGGATCACAAGCCGGATGTGCTGAAAAAATCCCAGCTTCCCAAGTGGAAGGAGACGGCTGCTTACATAATTTTCTTCGGTTCTTTGGCCGCGATGATTTTCAGCGCTCAGCTGGGAATCTCCAACGCGCAGATTTCTACGATTGCTGCTTTCCTGTGTGTGCTGCTTGGTATTTTGAATGAACGTGAGATGTATCAGGCGGTAAACTGGTCTTTGATCTTTATGATGTCCTTTATGCTGGCTATCGTAACCGCTCTGTCCAACAGCGGCGCGGGAGACCTGATTGCCAGCGCTCTGTCCGGCGTTTTCGGTTTGGGCAACATGGTTTTGATTGTGGCTATTGTGTTTATTGTGTGCGTGGTTCTGACTCAGTTTATGGACAATATGTCCCTGATCAATATTTTGACGCCGATCTGTATTATGGCCTGTATGCAGAACAACATCAGCGCGCTGCCGATCATCTGCGCCATTGATTGTTCTTGCCTGGCGTCCTTCAGCACGCCGCTGGCGTCCCCCAGTTCCCTGATGGCATACAAGCTGGGCGGTTACAGCATGAAGGAGATGCTGAAATTCAGCGTTCCGTTGATTATGCTGTCCGCGATTGTTTCTATTATCTGGGTGCCGCTGTATTTCAGCTTCCGCTAAGGTTTTTAGGAGGTAAACGATGTCCCAGGACAAGAAAAATAATACAAACCATGACTTTGATCCAACGATGTTCCAGCCGCTGGAGCCAGTAAAGCTGTTTGACGACTATTACTACATCGGGAACAAGCTGGTTGGATTCCATGTATTAAAGACCAGCGAGGGGCTGGTTCTCTTTGAGGCCATGGATAAATATGATGTGGACGATGAATTTTTGATTCCCGGCTTAAAGAAACTAGGCCTTGAGAAAGAAAAAATTCTTATGCTGTTTTTAACTCACGGCCATTTTGATCACTATATGGGGGCGGAAAAGGTTCGCCTGCGTACTGGCTGTGAGGTGGCTTTGAGCGCCGAGGATGCCGTTTTTATGGTAAACGGGCCAGATAACTACTTGGATATCGAGGATTTGCGGGTTCCCCGCATTACCCGGATTTTGAAGGACGGCGAGGATTTGACGTTCGGCGGCCATACGGTTCATGTGATTTTGGCCCCTGGCCACACGCCTGGCTGCCTGAATTATTCCTTTGAGGTTCATGACAAAGGAACGCCCCATCGGGTTGTGATGGTTGGCGGTTACGGTGTTTTTGGCCCCGGCGTATATCCTGGAAGCCATGAATATCCTCACAGCGTGACCCATGCGGTCGGGCAGGCTTTGGAGTTTGCGACGTCCTGCGTAAAGACATGGGAGTATGTGAAGGAGAAGGGGTGCGACGTGTACCTGAATCCCCATCCACATCTCTGCGATTTGCTGAAACTGGCAGAGCAGAACCAGTCCCGCAAGGATGGCGAGGAGAACGCCTTTGTGATCGGAACAGAAGGCGTCCGAAAATGGATTCAAGAGCGCTTTGACGTGTGCCTGGATTGCGCGCAGAAATTTACGGATATCCGAGGAAATTAATAAAATCTTGGAAAGTTTAAAAATGCCGTTGGAATAAAACCAGCGGCATTTTTTCTTTGTTGATACCTGAACCCCATGAGAAAAGAATTTAGGATTCCATCCCGAAGCAGCGCATGTAGCGTTCGTTGGCATTCTCCCAATTGACAACATGGAACCAGTCGTCGATATAGTCTGCTCTCATATTATAATGCTTTAAATAATACGCATGTTCCCAGACATCCAAATTCAGGATGGGGCACATGCCCAGCGCCAAGGGGGTATCCTGATTTTGGGTTGTGATAATTTTTAGCTGTCCAGCGGCATTTAGGACAAGCCAGGCATATCCGGAGCCAAACACAGAAAGAGCCGCCGCTTTGAATTGATCTTCAAAAGTGGAATAGTTGCCAAATTCCATTTGAATTGCTTCCCCCAACATCCCCACCGGCTGGGGTGGAGCGGGGTTGGCCAGATTTTCAAAATATAATTGGTGGCTGAAGACGCCGCCGCCATTATTTTTTACGGAGGTTTGAATCTCTTCCGGCAGGCTTGGAATATTTGACAGCAATTGTTCTAGAGTCCAATCCTGAAACTGCGGATATTGGCTGAGCGTATGGTTCAGGTTATCAATATAGGTTTGCAGATGCTTGTCATGGTGCAGATGCATGGTTTTTTCATCGATATAAGGCTCCATCGCATCGTAGTCATAAGGTAATGGCACATTGATAAATTTGTAGTGTTTGTTCAATTTATTTTTCCGCTTTTTTCCAGTATATGCACTGGGATGGGGGAGTGTTCCTTTTCCGAAAGAGAAAAAACGAAGTATTTTTTAAAGTTTGGATTGACAAAGTAAAAAATATGTTTATAATAAATGTATGATCAGTGATTGATCAAAAATAGATCAATAAAAAATCAATAGTAGATCAAAAGACGATCAAATAGATAGGATGGGCAAATGGAAAAGCAAACATACAGTCAGGCCGCCTATGAAGCAATTAAAAATAGTTTGATCCAGGGAGCATATGGGAAATATGTGAATGGCCGCCGCATTGCAACAGAACTTGGTATGGGATATTCGCCTGTGCGGGAGGCGTTGCAGCGGCTGTTACAGGAAGGGTTATTGGAAAGGATTCCCAATAGCGGATATTTTGTCCGGGAGATTGAGTGGAAGGATATCAGCAGAATATTCCAAGTACGCGAGTGCGTTGAGCTTTTTATTTGGGATCAAATGTTTGATGAGATCGACGAATCCACTTTACGGCGGATGGAATTGCTGCATGAAAAAGAAATCCAGGCGGCTGCACAGCAGGATTTTGTAGTATGCCGAGAGATTGACATTGAATTTCATGGGATTTTACCAGAGCAATATCGGAACCGGGATTTACTGTTTCTTTATCGGAATTGCCGAGAAAAGCAGATGATCTGTGTCAACCAGCCTTTGGCTCTTTACAATCAGGAAGCGATTCGGGAGCATGGCGAGATCATAGGGCAGGTTCGGGAAGGCAGAAAAGAAGCGGCTTTAGCATTACTGAGGAAGCATATTTTAAACTTTCGAGAGCGAATGCAAGGGAATATTCGGGAAAGCGGAATGAGATGGGCGGAAAAGCCGAAAAATAATAGAGGAGGAAGCAAATGAAAAAGATTTTACAAATGTTGGATCAGCACTTGGAAGAATGGTTATTAACCTTTTTTCTGGGATTAATTGCAGCGATTATGTTACTGCAGGTGGTCATGCGGTATTTGTTTGGAAATGCCTTGGCTTGGCCGGAAGAGGTTTGCCGCTATCTGTATATATGGAGCTGTTTCTTGGGGATCAGCTACTGCATTTCTCAGGGCACAGAACTTCGAATCGACCTGTTTGAGAAGCTCTTCCGGGGAAAAGCGAAAAAGGGAGTTCAAATATTGTTACAAGGAATTTGCGTTATTCTCTATATGTATCTCTTTTATACTTCCTTGTCGGTATTTCAACATGTATATGAGACTGCACAGCTTAGTTCAGCAGCTAGAATCCCTATGTATCTGGTATATTTATCGATCCCTGTCAGCCTGGCTTTAGCAGTTGCTCGAGGCGTTCAGCAGGTGGTTCGAATTTTTGGCCGAAAAGAACAGGGGAAAAATACGGAGGAGAAAACGCTATGATCAGTGCAGTTTTGATTTTCTTTTTTGCGGGACTTTTGATTGGCTTGCCGATTATTGCCAGCATGGCGGTTTCTGTAGTGGGCCCCTTGCTTGTAACGGGAAGTACGGCCTATTCGGTAGAATCTTTTGTCCGTTGGACGCTGGGTGGAGCAGACAATACCACCTCAATCGCGATTCCAATGTTCATTTTGGCCGGGGCAATCATGGCAAAGGGTGGAATTTCCAAACGATTGTTTAACATCTTTGCCTTGGCGGCGGGTAAAAAAACAGGAGGATTGCCTTGCGCAGTAGTATTGACCTGTTTGTTCTATGGAGCAATCTCCGGATCTGGGCCTGCTACGGCGGCAGCGGTAGGCTCCATGGCGATTCCGCTGTTGATCGAATTGGGATACGAAAAAATCTTTTGTGCCGCTTTAGTCGCTACCTCGGCGGGGCTAGGGGTGATCATTCCTCCCAGTATCCCCTTTGTGCTTTACGGTATGGTCAGCAATACTTCGGTGGGAGACTTGTTTATTGCCGGGATTCTTCCGGGCATCGTGATCGGTCTGTTTCTGATGGTCTACGCGGTAATCTATTGCAGGATACGCGGGGAGGATAAAGAAAAAATTGGCGCTAACTATGAAGCGTTAAGAGCGAGAGGGATCTTTCGGGTACTTCGGGAAAGCTTTTGGGCTCTCCTTTCTCCCGTCATCATTCTGGGAGGGATTTATTCCGGAATTGTAACTCCGACGGAGGCTGCGACGATTTCTGTTTTTTATTCCATTATTGTGTCTGTGTTTGTCTATCGGGAGGTTTCGATAAAGGCGATTCCGCGCTTGATGACAGAAGCGGTGAAATCCTATGCTCCGATTATTATTTTGATCGCAATGGCTACCGCTTTTTCCAGGGCATTGACGATGCTGAACGCACCGCAGATGATCGGGGAATTTATTATCGCTACGTTCCCTACGAAGACAGCCTTTATCCTAATTATTTTGCTGGTGTTTTTTATCATGGGAATGTTTATGGACGCGGCCCCCGGAATTGCCGTGTTGGCGCCGATCTTGGTGCCGGTGGCGACGCAGCTTGGCATTTCTCCCGTCCATTTTGGCGTGATGTTAATTGTAAACCTTGCGATCGGCCAGATTACCCCACCTTTTGGCACCAATCTATTTGTAACGAGCGGCCTGGCCAAAATTCCGGTCCTTTCTCTGGGAAAGAAGGCGATTCCATTGATTTTGGTATTTGCGTTGGCCCTCTTGGTGATCGCGTTTGTGCCGTGGTTTAGCCTGGCGTTGATCTGACAACCTGACGGAAAGAAACGAACGTTTATGCTTTCTCAAAATAGGATGAGATAAGCATAGCAAATAGAAAAAGAAGATCAAAGGAGAAGAAAGAATGAAAAGAAAAAGCTTATGGATGGTATCCGCGATTTTATCGGCCGCCCTTCTGACAGCCTGCGGCGGTTCAGGAACAGCAGACACGACGAAAGCGCCAACTGCTTCGGAAACCCAGGCGGAGGCGGCTACCCAGGCAGGAACGGATGGGCAGACCCAAGCAGGTGAAGACCCTTATGCGGATCTTCCGGAAATGACGATCCATATCGCAAATACTGCGCCGGATAAAGCATCTTTGAACGTTCACAGTCTAGCCTTTGAAGAAGCTTTGGAGCGGATTACAGGCGGCAAAATTCAAGTAGAAGTACATGCAAATTCGACCATGGGAAGCGACCGGGAGTCGGCGGAGGCCGTACAGCTTGGGGAACTGAATATCATTGCGGTAACAGCAGCTCCGATGATGGGGTTTGTCCCGGAGGCAGCAGTTCTGGATATGCCGATGGTCTATACTGGTTATGATATGGAAACCATTCAGAAGGTGTTTGACGGTGAATGGGGCGACAAAATGCGCGCCGCCTTTGAGGAGAAAGGTTTTAAGCTTCTTGACGTATTTACCGGCGACGCTTATCGGCAGCTGGCAACCAATAAGAAGATAGAGAGCGCCGATGATGTAAAGGGTCTGAGAATCCGTGTCATGGAAAATGTATATCATATGGATTTTTGGCAGCAAGCAGGCGCAGCTCCCACGCCGATGGCATTTGGAGAAGTATACCTGGCTTTACAGCAAGGACTTTTAGACGCCCATGAAAATCCTCTGGAAGTGATTTACTTTAGCGGAATTTATGAGCAGCAAAAATACCTTTATACGAACGCCAATACCACGTTGTTTTCTGTGACCTTTTCTATGAACCTGGAACAGTATAACGCGCTTCCGGATGCTTATAAGCAGGCCTTTGACGAAGCGCTGGCGGAGGCGAGAGCAAAGTCTGTGGAATCTTATCAAAATAACATGAAGGAAATGCGCGTGCTGATGGAAGAGTCGGGCATGGAGTTCCTGGAACTAGATTCCAGCGTGGTTTCTTTCCTTCAGGAATCGGCAAAGAACTCTTATCAGATGTTGGCCGATGAGATTGGTTCCGAGTGGTTAGATAGCCTGTTTGCTGCTTTGGATGCGGCAAAGTAAGAGGGCAGCCATGAAAACGGTCAGAAAGCAGGTGAGCGCGCCGGCGACACAGCCGATGGGGCCGGAGGCGTTCGCAGATCGGAAAGACACCGCTCTTTACTGGTTGGGTTCCGGGGGGATTTTGATCAATACCAGAGGAACCTTATTGATGATCGATCCGGTAATTGGACGAGATGCAAAGGACCCCGAACTAAGCGAGGCAGGGTACCGCTTCTTGGTTCCGCCGCCGATTGCGCCGGAGGAAATTTTAAAGCTGGATGCGGTTTTATATACGCATGCAGATTATGACCATCTGGCGCCGGGCAGCGCCCGGGGGCTGCTTCCCACCGGAGCGACGTACCATGGAACCGATTTTACTGCGAAGACGCTTGAGAAATCCGGGATTGATTCATCCCGGATTCTCGTCCATAAAATTGGAGAGCTCTTTTCGGTAGGAGAGGTTCGAATTACCTTGACGAGAGCTTCCCACAGTTGGCAGAAAGATCGGCCGGAGTTCGACTGGTGTTATGGGCCGGAAGACTGTTGTGGCTTCTTGCTGGATACGCCGGATGGAAGGATTTGGATTCCTGGCGACAGCATTTTGCTAAAGGAGCATCTCCAAATGCAGCAGGTGGATCTTATGTTTTTCGATCTTTCCACGGATCCTTATCATTTTGGTCCGGAGGCGGCGATTCGCCTGGCCAATGAGCTCTGCCCGGCGGAGCTGCTGCTCTACCATTATGGAACCTATGACGCTCCGGATAAACCTGCATTTAACGCGGATCCGGCATCCGCCGATGGAAAACTGAAACATCCGGAACGGCTTCATATTTTGGCTCCCGGAGAGCCATACCTCTTGCGGAAAAGGGAAAAAGAGTTGTCTCCTATTTCATAATATAGTATAATGAAAATACACATTTTAGCTGAGATTTACTCCTAAAAGCGGTTAGAAGGCTGGAACTGTGAAAAGATAGGAAAAGTGGAGATAAGATGGCAAAAAAGACTTTAAGTCAGGAAGCGTATGAACAAATTAAGCAAAACCTGGAAGAAGGACTATATCAGGGATACATCAATGGAAGGCAGGTCGCACGGGATTTAAATATTGGATTTACGCCGGTTCGTGAGGCTTTTTTACAGCTGCAAAGCGAGGGACTGATTCGCAAGGTAGATAATGTGGGCTACTTTGTCAACCGGGTGGAACTGGAGGAATTGATCCAGATTTTTCAGGTGAGAGAGTGCATTGAGATGTATGTCTGGAATCAGACTTTCGATAAGATTACCGAGGTGGAAATCGCAAAGATGAAGGCTCTTCATGAGCAGGAGAAGGAGTTGTTCCGCCAGGGGATTTTGAAGGAATATACAAAGACCGATATTAAGCTCCATGGAGTGATTCTGGACTTCTTCGGAAATGCGGATCTCAGCAATCTTTATTATAATGTCCGCCAGAGATATATGCTGTGTCCGGTGAAAACCGTCAAGCAGGCCAGCGTGGCAGCGATGGAAGAACATGATCAGTGGATCGCCTATGTGGAGGCCAGGGATCGTGAGAAAGCGCTGAACTATTTACAACAACACATCAATCATACAAAAAATCGGATGAAGGAAGGATTCATTACCTTTTTAGAGTGAGATGGGAAGAAGGCATCTTTAAAGTCATAAAATGGCTGGAAGGACGCCTTCTTTTTTCTATAGTTCAGGACGCTCTCGGTAGACGCTCTCTTTTTCTTATGATAAAATGGTATCTATAGTAGGAGGGAAAAGACATGAGGAGAAAAATCAAAGGTTGGTGGGCATTTGGCCTGTGTCTTGTCCTGTTTGCGACGACAGTGTTTGCTCATGACCGGAACCAGCAAGTGACAGATTTTGTGCAGCGGCTTTATCAGATTGTACTGGGACGCGCCGGAGACGAAAACGGATTAAATGGATGGACGTCTGTTTTGCTGGATCAGGGAGGAAACGGAGCGGATGTGGCCTATGGATTCTTTTTTTCCAGGGAATACCAAGAACAAAAGAAGTCCAACGACGCCTTTGTGACAGATCTGTATCAAGCAATCTTAAACCGGAAGCCAGATGCCGGCGGAAAGGCATTCTGGATTGGCCGCCTGGAAGATGGCATGAGCCGTCATGGCATTTTTGCCGGCGTCGTCAATTCGGAAGAATTCGGACAGCTTTGCGGGAGGTATGGAATCCAAAGAGGAACATATTTCTCACCGGAGCCCAGGGATCAAAATGCGGATGTCACGGCCTTTGTGCAGCGCTTGTACCGGAATGTGCTGGGGCGTGCCGGGGATGAGGGCGGCTTAAACGATTGGACCAGCCTATTGAATCGGGGCGGAACAGGGACGGAAGTTGCCGCATCCTTTATCCTCAGCGAGGAGTACCGGAATAAAACCATTGCTCTGACGGACTATGTGGAGATGCTCTACCGAGCGCTTTTAAACCGCGGTTCCGACGCTGCCGGAAAGGCGTCCTGGGTTACTCTGGTGAAAAGAGGGGCCAAAGAGCCGGCGGAATTGATCCCAGCGTTTACCGGATCGGTGGAGTTTGGCCGGCTGTGCGATCGATATGGAATCAAGGCTGGCAGCGAGGCGAGGGTATCCGGGGATTTTCCCCATATGGCGATCTATGGGAAGGAAGAAAAGAGGCTTTTGGATACCTACCAGCCAGGCGATGCCGTGCCGGAGGATTTGGGCGGAGAGGACATTGGCTTTTGGTTTGCCAGTTTCAAGATCGATGATTCTGTTTGGAATCGAATCCGGGGGATTTCCTATCCGGAAGGATGCTCAGTTCCGTTGGACGATCTGCGTTATCTGCGCGTACTTCACCGGGATTTTCAGGGGAATACCAGAGTAGGAGAATTGATCGTTAACCGAAAGGTAGACGGGCAGGTTTTAGAGATTTTTGAGGAGTTGTATCGGAACAGATATCCGATTGAAAAGATTCGATTGATTGACGAGTATGGCGGGGACGACGAGGCGTCCATGGCGGACAACAACACTTCCTGTTTTAATTATCGTGCGATTGCCGGATCTTCCAAACTGTCGGCCCACAGCAAAGGGCTTGCCATTGATCTGAATCCGCTTTATAACCCGTATGTGAAGGGACAGGGCCGTTCCAGGATTTGTCGTCCGGCTGTTGCGGAGGCCTTTGCGGACCGGAGCCGCAGTTTCTCTTACAAAATTACGAGGGAAGATGATGCCTGCCGATTGTTTACCTCCCACGGATTTACCTGGGGAGGCGGCTGGAAATCGGTTAAGGATTACCAGCATTTTGAATGGAGCGATTGAAACCGAAGAGAATTTCAATACAAGACAAAAGAGGTTTTTTATGGCGATTGAGTCCATTGAAATGGAAGGGTTCCGCTCGATGCGGGATGGCTTCTGGAAGCTAAAAGATATCAATCTTTTGATTGGGGAAAATGGGAGTGGGAAGACCAACGTTCTCTCCGCTGTGCTCTATTTTTATGAGCACCTGACAGGGAATCAGGCTTTGAAGGAAGACCTCTTTGACGTCTGGAATCCTCTGCAAAACGAGGTGAGAATCCGTCTGAATTATGACATGAGCCGGGTACGGGCCATCGCCAATCACAACCGGGGGAGAGGAAGGCTTCGCTACGAAAATTTTTACCAGAAGATTCTGGCCGTATCCAAGGGGAACCGCTTATCCGTGGAGATGCGTCAGCAAAAGGACGGCGGAATCCGTTGGAATGTGGACTATAATCTTCGCCAGATCATTCATCTCCTGTTTCCGCTCTATGCGGTGGATGCCAGGCAGGTGGAACTGACCGATTGGAGCGAACTGTGGAATCTGGTGGGGGATCTCTTAAAGCTGGAAAAGGAGCAGACCGTACAGGTAAAAACAGAAGCGAAAACCTGGCTGGCATCCTCTGAGAAGAGCATGGACCGCCGGCTGCAGAGCTTGATTGAGATCTTGGAGGCCCAGGAGATCGGCCTGGCCAGCTTTAACCCCAAGCAGTTTGCCCAGGCGATTGCTCAGGTGATTTTGGATGGAAAGAACTTCCGGACCGGCGGCAGGCGGCTCGGCAGCTTTTCCAATGGAACCAATGCGTACCATTACACCAAACTATTGACGGAAATCTTGCGTCTGAGCGCCTCCAATAAAATGAAAGAACCCATCGTGCTCTTAGATGAACCAGAACTTAGTTTACATTACAGCTTAATCGACCGGTTGTCCGAGGATATCTTTGATTCTTCCGACCGGGTGCAGTATCTCATCTCCACGCATTCTTCCCGGATGGTGAAGGATGTGATGGTCCGCGGGGAAGAGAACTGTACGGTGGAGCATGTGGTTTTGAAAGAAAATTATTCTTTCCTGAGACCGATGCGCCTTTTTACCCCGGAGATGTCGCGGGAGCGCATCCAGATGACGGACTCTTATGCCAACGCCTATTTTGCCAGGATGGTGGTCAGCGTGGAAGGGGAATCGGAACTGGAACTTTTTCAAAACCCCTATTTGTGCGAGCTGTATCCATTTCTCCGTCGGGTGGACTTTGTCAAAGGGATGAGCAATCGGGTGGTGCAGAATATTATTTCTCCGAACCAGCGTGGATATCGGACGACGGCGTTTGCGCTGATCGATATGGATAAGGCGGTGGAAAAACGTCCGGGAAAAAATGAATTTGTTCTGAAACCGGAATATTTTTCCCATCGGGAGCAGGAAGCATATTTTTTTGGAAAAAAGCGGAGAGAGACATTAGGGGCCAGGCGGGAAATTGAACGGATGGCGGAAAAGTGCAGGTTTTCCTGGAAGTATCCCTTCTTTAGCTGTGAAGATCCGAACTTTCAAAGCTGGATCCAAAAAATACAGCGTTACCTGGAACAATACGGGACATTTGCTTTTTCCTCTACGCTGGAGGGCGGGCTAATTACCAAGGAGAATCTTTCGCTGTTTCGGCGTTACATTAGGGAATCCGATGTTTTAGGGGCGCGTTTGGCGGAGGTGGAGCGTTTAACGGCCCGCTTTCCTGCGCCTGGAAGGCTGAACTATCTCCGGCTGGTTTTTTCTGGAAAGAGCGATTATCTGATGGGAAAGAAGCAGATTCAGGAGGAAAATAGGCGGTTGGAGGCGGAACTCTATCAGACTATGGGCATTGTCGGCAAAACCAGCGGATGGATTTCGGAGTGGATGGAGTACTTTTTCCGGCGGCAGGCGCAGGATCTAAAATGGAAAGGAAAAACTTTTCCTCAATTTCGCAGTTGGTGTGATCAAGGAATCAACCGGGAATTTCTGCGCTCCGTTTTTCAGATGCGGTTTCCGGAATTGGCGCGTCTGATTCATAAAATGGAGATGACATTTAAAGGGGAAGATGGTAAGATATAGAAAAGGCAAGCAGGAAAGGCTTCTGTGGGCGCACAGACGCCCCCCTGAGAGCGTGTCACGGCGCTGGAAAGCCAGGGGAGAAAAGGTACTGAGAAACCAAATGGTGCCGGACTGACCGAGAAGCGCGCAGTGTTTAGGACCCTTCGGAATTCTTAAGAGAGTGCTTGCCTTTTTTCAAAGACGATCCCATGGATTGCGAAATTTTACGAAACGAGATTTTTGCTTATTCCAAAATAGGAGATAGGATGATTCTTTATGAGGAAAGCTACTTTCTCAGTCACATTCTAAATACGACGAAGGAAAAGCTAAATCGGATCCTTGCGGATAAGGAGAACGCATATCTTTCTTTTACGCTTCCGAAAAAGCATGGAGTTCGGCGTATTGATGGACTGAGACCGGGAAGTGAGCTGAAAAAGATACAGCGGAGGTTGGCGGAGGGCTTTTTGAATCAAATTCCCCTTCCCGTACCGGTGAAGGGATTTGTAAAAGGAGAAAATTATGTCTCCTATTTGAGGGCGCATTGTGGGAGTCAATATTTTCTGCGTTTGGATATCCAGGATTTCTTTCCTTCTATTCGGGAGGAGCAGCTTCGGAGCTGTCTATCGGAATTTGTACAGGAACCGGCGGTTTTGGATGAGATCGTTGGAATTGGGATGCTTCACGGCAGTCTTCCCCAGGGAGCCGTCACTTCCCCAGCGTTATCGAATCTGGTTTTTCGGAGAATGGATCAAAGGATTTTAAAATATTGTCAGAAGCTTTCGGAGCGTTATATAGCGGGAGAGGTTTTTTATACCCGGTATGCGGATGATCTTTTGTTTAGCTCCCAGACCTTTGATTTTTCCGCCAACCCCTATTTCTACGGAATGATCTCCCATATTTTAGGGGAACATGGTTTTCGGCTTCAGCGGGAAAAGACTTCCTTTCAAAAAGGAACTTTTGTCAGCAATGGATTTGTCGTGGGGGAGGACGTTCACCTGTCCAGGAGCAGGAGACAGGAGATCAATCGTTTTCTCTACGAAGTGATGGAAAATCAGAAAAAGTGGAAAGGCGGGAACCGCTCGGAGCCTTACCGGCTGGATCGAAAAAAGATTCGCCGGGAGGAAGAACTTTTGCAGACAGCGGAAGAGATTTGGCCGGACAGACAAGGGCGGGATCCGTCTTTTTTTGATAAGGAGCAGTTGATCTATTACCTATGTGGATACCGGGCGTTTTTGATTTCTGTGGTGGAGGGAAACCGGGAGCGGACGGACGCGGTGCGGCAGATGGAAAAGCTGCTGCGGAAGCTGGAACTGGTGCTGCGGGAGCTGTCTGCTTCATAAAAGATACCTTCAATTGACAAGGGCACACACGGTCAGGGCAAGGAACGTACTATGGAGGAAAAGATGGGCGGAGAACGGTTACAGGAATACTGGCGGCAGGAAATACAAGCTATGGAGGCGGCTTATCGCCAGTTTGAGACACTGCTTCCCGCAGAAGAACGTATGGGAGCGGCCCATCCGGGGGAGGATGGGCGGTATGTGGAGTGTCTGCTGGCGGAGACTCTAGAACGTTTTCTGCCTCGAAATATCGAGATTTTTTCCGGTTTTATCCTGAGGCCGGGAGTGAAATCCGGCAGTTCCAAGACGCCGCGGGCGGCTGACCCTGACCAGCATTCGGGACAGTTGGATTTGATTGTCTATGACAGCGCCAATTATCCTGTTTTTCAGCGCTTTGGAAATCACGCGGTGGTTCCGCCGGAGGGGGTGATTGCCGCCCTGTCGGTAAAAAAGCACCTGTATTTGCCGGAGGTAGAACGGGAAATCAGAGCTTTGCAGAGGGCTGGACGGCTGTGCCGCGGGGAACCTGGCGTCCACGGGCCATTTTTGGCCTTGGTTTCCATGGGGAGCGGAGGACAAGCGGACGCGGGAACGGCAGTCTTTCAAGCGTTGGAAAAGGTTTATAGGGAAACGCCGTTTTTCCCGGAAGAGATCGTCGGCTATGTCGGAGCGCTTACGGAGTGGAGCATTTGCCGAAAGAAGCGAAGCGGGAAACAGGAGATGGAATATTCCTTCTACCGGCATCCAGGAGAGGAGATGCACTGGGGGTTCCAGTATCTGCTAAATGGGATTTTCAGCGTTTATTATGCCCCGGAGCGGAATCATGGGATGCGGCCGGGGATTACTGCCTTTCCGGCAGGAAAAGACAGGGACGAATTTTTGGGGAGCATTCCTTACCGGGAGAGATCGTAAAAGAAGTATCCTGGTAGGGCGGAAGAATAAAAATAGAAAGCCAAGATGGAGGGAAAGACGATGAGGCTGGTTACTTTTGAACAGGGCGGCGCGGCGCGCCTGGGCATTTTGCGTAAGGATGAAGCGGCGGTGATTCCATTGGAAACACTGTTGATCGACTATCCGGATATGACCGCTTTGATTGAACATCTGACGGACGAAGAGCGGGAGCGTATGGAGCAGGCTGCGGAAGCGGAGGAAGGAATTCCGATGGCGCAGCTGCGATTGCTGGCTCCGATCCTTCATCCTCGTCACGATGTGCTCTGCGTGGGGCAAAATTATGTGGCCCATGCCATCGAGTCGGCAAAGTTTAAGGGCATTGAATACAAAAAGGCGGAGTATCCGGTTTACTTTTCCAAGCGGGTCGATTGTTCCGTGGCTCCAGGAGGCGCGATCAAATGTCACGGTGAGTTGACAAAACAACTGGATTATGAGGTGGAATTGGCGGTGATTATCGGAAAGACTTGTTCTCATGTTTCACGGGAGGAAGCTTTTTCCTATGTATTCGGCTATTCTATCGGGAACGATATCTCGGCCAGGGATATCCAGAACCGCCATAAGCAGTATAGCTTTGGAAAAGGGCTGGACGGTTCTTTTCCGATGGGCCCTTGTATCGTAACAAAGGAGGAACTGCCGAGTCCGCCGTATCTGAAAATCCAGTCCTGGGTCAACGGCGAGCTGCGTCAGGATGGCAATACGGATGATTTTATCTTTGATATCCCGGAGCTGATCTCTCAGCTTTCCCAGGGAATCACTTTAGAGCCGGGGGATATTCTGATTACAGGAACTCCTTCCGGCGTCGGCATGGGCTTTCATCCGCCAAAATTTTTAAAGGCAGGAGATGTGGTGACCTGCCGGATTGAGGGAATCGGGACCTTGGAGAATGTGGTAGAGGATTAAGACGGTATCATGGGAAGGTGATGATAAGCCTTCCCTTTTTATTATATAGAGAATAAACAAAATTATTTTTATGTTCCTCCAAGATCTCCGTTTATGAATGAGCGTGAACCAAAATAGAAGGTATAAATTTCTCCGATTTACAAATACTACCGTTACTTACAAAAAAAGCGCAAGGCTTAAGGAACAGATAACAAGCCCTTGTGGAGAGAAAAACAGATTTGTAATAGGCAGAAAACGGAGGAATTTATTATATGAAAGCGACAGGTATAGTGCGTAGAATTGATGATCTGGGACGAGTGGTGATTCCAAAGGAAATCCGCCGGACCCTCCGCCTGCGGGAAGGAACGCCGTTGGAGATCTTTACGGACCGGGAAGGCGAGATCATTTTGAAAAAATATTCACCGATGGCGGAGCTGGGGATTTTTGCTGGTCAGTATGCAGACGCCTTGGCTCAAGGTTCCGGGCGGATGGTCTGTATTACGGATCGGGATCAGGTGCTGGCGGTGGCTGGCGGACTGAAAAAGGACTTGGTTCAAAAATCAATCAGTAAGGAGCTGGAACAGCTGATGGGGAAACGGGAAATCGTCGTCGCTTCCAAAAGTGAAAAGAATTTTGTTCCAGTGACAGAGGAAGGCCTGGAAGATGTGGCGCTTGAGACCATCGCACCGATTCTTTGCGAGGGAGACGTGATCGGAACGGTAATCCTGTTAAGTAAAGAGGAAAAAGAAAAGATGGGAGAGACAGAAAAGCGCCTGGTTACTACGGCAGCTAATTTCCTGGGAAGGCAGATGGAAGGATAGGCGGCAAATTGCGGATACCGCGCCGGGAGGGGACACCAGAGGAAAAAAACGTATCGGCTGGGAATCAATTTATTTGATTCCCAGCTTTATTTATTTGATAGGAAATTCCATTCCGTAAGGAGAACCGCCAGCAATTCCTCCCGGTTTTCCTCTGTCACTTCCCATACTTTTACCCTGGGATGGGCAGCTACCTGCTCTGGAAAGCTTCCCGCGTCGGCCTGAAGCACGCCGAGAACCGGAAGCGGACCGTCGAGACAGCGGAATACCTCTCGGCAAAAATCTTTTGCGTTCCGCTCCGCCTTCCCCAGCTCATCCAGAATGATAATTCCCTTTGTCTCTCTAGCTTTTTTTAAGATCTCTACGCCTAAAGTCTCAAAGGTTTCCGTAACAGCGATCGCGCGGTCGGGAGAGACGCTGATGACAATGGGGCAGTCATTGGAAATATCCTTTAATGGAAGAAGGCTGTGCAGGCAATAGCCCTTCTTTTGGCCGTTAATCTCATAGGGGCGCGTCTCAAAGCCAGCTTCCGGGCAGGCGAGAGCCTCGCGCACCTTTCTTAAAAGCGTACTTTTTCCAACTTGCTTTTTCCCTGTCAGAAACAGATGTGTAGGAAGGTCAGAAGAAGGTGAGAGAAGCAGATCCACGCCGGCCTTTTGATGCCGGTCGGAGTTGATGCCGAGGATATCTAGGGAGAGATTGGAGCAAAAGGCGGTTTTTCCGGTACCGCGGACTCCTACGATGGTGCGAAGCTTCATTTTATGTTGCCCCTTTTTCTTTTTTAAAAATGCCTGTAGGGCGATTATATCAAAAACGGGACGAAAAGTCTGCAAGGAACAGAGAAAAATATGGTACACTCTTGTCAATGGAAGGTATCGGTCTTGCAATTTGCTTTTTTATAGGATATGATAAAAAGTGTTTCTGCTATTTTCAGCAAAGATGGACAGGAATTCGGAATCAGAAAAGACAGATTACTTTTTCTCCAATATCATGATATTAAAAAATAAAAGATATACGTGGTTGGAAGAAAAAGGATACTGTTAAATATAAGAAATTTGGGAAATGATAGACATATAGAGCATAAAGGCAGCGAAAGATGATGAGGTGGAAAATGGAAGAGAAAACGAGAAGAATCCTAATGACGATATGCGGGGTATTGATTATTAGCGTTAGCGTCGGTATGTTCAAGTTTTCCGTGTTTGGGCTGGACCCCTTTCAAGTTTTGTCCCATGGAATCTGGATGACGCTGCCGGAGGGATTTCTGGACTATGGAACGGCATATGCGATTCTTAACTTGTTGATGCTGATTGCCATTTTCTTTGCAGATAAAAGTAAGATTGGTTTGGGAACGTGGATCAATATTTTTCTGTTGGGATATGTGGTGGAATTTTCTGTTGGGACTTTTGACATGTTGATTCCGGCGCCTTCTCTGGCAGTTAGAATTGTGTTTTTGGTAATCGGCATTGTCACTATGTGTTTTGGCGTATCCATTTATTTTACGGCGGACATGGGGGTGTCTACCTATGATGCGGTTGCGTTGATTCTGTCTGAAAAGAAAAACTGGAAATTTCAGATATGCAGAATTTCTTCCGATTTGTTTTGTACGGTGGTAGGTTTTGCCCTGGGGGCCACGGCAGGAATCGGAACAGTAGTGACCGCATGTTTTATGGGGCCGTTGATCGCCTTCTTTAAACGAACCATAGCGGATCCTTTGAGATATGGTAAAAAGTAAAATCCATTTTCTATCATTTTACCTTCAATTGGTAATTCACAGAATCGGTAAAAATGATGGCACATAGGATTGTTTCCAGTAGTTTCAGTTGTCTCCTCCTTTAATTTATGATACACTTTTTGGTGACATAGGAAATGACTGGAAGAGAGGAGTTCGACATGTCAGAGCGTCATATCATACCAAAACGAAACGAATTAAAACCAGAGGATACCTGGTCTACGGAAGATTTATATCCTTCCGATGGGGCCTTTTGGGAGGCTTTTACGCTGGAAAAGGAAAAAGCGCAGGCGTTGACCGCCTATGAAGGCCGGCTGGGAGAGTCCGGAACGCTGCTTTATCGCTATTTTCAGGAAAAGGAAGAAGCGGAAGAAGCAGTAGAACGCCTTTACACTTACACTTCGCTGAAAAGCGACGAAGATACGAAAAATTCAGTATACCAGGGGATGAAGGGCCAGATGATGAGCTGGCTGGTGCAGTGGCAGCAGGAAATGGCCTTTGAAACGCCGGAGCTGATTGCTCTGACGGAGGAGCAGCTTGCCGCTTTTTATCGGGAAGAACCAAAGCTTGCTCTTTACCGCCGCTATTTGGAGCGGGTGCGCCGCAAAAAGGCACATATCCTTTCCCCATCGGAGGAAGCGCTGCTGGCTGCGGCAGGAGAGATGGCGGACGCTCCGGATCGCATTTACGGAAATTTTGTCAATGCGGATTTGACCTTCCCCAGCGTTCAGGACACAGCTGGGACGATATATCCTCTGACAAACGGTTCCTATGGTACGTTGATGTTAAACCAAGATCGCTGCCTGCGAGAAGAGGCTTTCCAGCATCTTTACGAGACGTATGAGAAGTTCAAAAATACGACGGCTGCGATACTAAATGCCCATGTTCGTCAAAATGTATTTTTTGCCCGGGCTAGGAAGTATGGATCATGTTTGGAGGCGGCTTTAGATCGGACCGAAGTACCGGTTGCGGTTTACCATCAGCTGATCCAAGCAGTTCATGAAAATATGCAGCCCATGTATGATTACATGGCTTTTCGGAAGAGGCAGCTGGGCGTAGAAGAACTTCACATGTATGACCTCTATGTGCCGGTGGTGGGAGACGCGGAAGAGGAAATTTCTTTTGAACGGGCAAAAGAGGATGTCATTGACGCCCTGGGAATTTTCGGGGAAGAGTATCAAGCGGTGCTAAAGAGCAGTTTTGAGCAGCGCTGGATGGATATCTATGAAAATGAGGGAAAACGCTCAGGGGCTTATTCCTGCGGCGCTAAGGTTCATCCGTTTATTTTGCTCAACCACAAGGATACCTTAAACAGTGAATTTACCCTGGTTCATGAGCTGGGGCACGCCATGCACTCTTACCTCAGCAATCAGAATCAGCCGGCGGTTTATGCAGATTATGTGATCTTTGTGGCGGAGGTGGCTTCCACCTGCAATGAGGCGCTGCTGATGCACTATCTTTTAAACCGAACGAAGGATAAAAAACGCCGGGCGTATTTGCTGAATTATTTCCTGGAGCAATTCCGGACTACTTTGTACCGGCAGACGATGTTTGCGGAGTTTGAAGAAAAGATTCATGCCATGGCGGAGGAAGGAGAAGCTCTGACTGCCGATGTCCTGAAGAACCTTTATTATCAATTGAATCAGCTGTACTATGGGGAACATGTGACGGTAGACGAGGAGATCGCCATTGAGTGGGCGAGGGTGCCTCATTTCTACTATAATTTCTACGTCTACCAGTACGCCACGGGATTTGCCGCGGCGATCGCCCTTTCCCAGCGGATTTTAAAGGAAGGAAAGCCCGCTGTGGAAGATTATCTTCGGTTTCTAAAGGGAGGATGCTCCACAGATCCGATTTCTTTACTGAAAATTGCTGGGGTGGACATGACAACGGCGGAACCGGTCGAGAAAGCGCTTCAGTATTTTAAGGGACTTTTGGCTGAGATGGAGGAATTGATGGCGTGAAAACATATGAGAGGAAAGAGGTTTATACCTTTGAGGAACTGAGAGAGATTATTGCGAAGTTACGTGCGGAAGACGGATGCCCTTGGGACCGGGCCCAGACTTACGAAAGTTTGAAAAAATGTCTGGCGGAAGAGACTGAGGAAGTGTTCCAGGCGGTAGATAACGATGACCGGAAAAATCTGTGCGAAGAGCTGGGGGACGTGCTTCTTTTGATTTTGCTGAACAGCCAGATTGCGGCGGAAGAGGGGGCCTTTACTATAGACGATGTGATTACCGGTCTTTGTCAAAAGATGATACGGCGTCACCCTCATGTATTTGGCGGAGAGCCGGCGGGAACGCCCGAAGAGGCTCTGGATCGCTGGAATGAAATTAAACGTCAAGAGAAGGCCGGTTTGATTCCGTAAAAAAACGGGAAAACATCGGTTTTTCGTGGGATTTTCCTTGACAAACAGCAAAGAAAAGATTATATTTACTATGCAAAGAATCCGCAGATAGCCTGTGGAAGTTATCAGGAGGAAGATATTATGAACAAGACAGAACTGATTGCTGCCGTTGCAGAGAAAGCTGAGATCTCCAAAAAAGATGCAGAAAAGGCTTTAAAGGCTTTCACCGATACCGTAGCGCAGGAACTGAAGAACGGTGAAAAAGTGCAGTTGGTTGGCTTTGGCACGTTTGAAGTATCTAAGAGAGAGGCCAGAGAGGGCAGAAACCCTAGAACCGGCGAGACGATGAAGATCGCGGCGACCAATATGCCGAAGTTCAAAGCGGGCAAAGCTCTGAAGGATATGATGAACTAAGATAGAAGATTCAATCAAGAAAGGCCCTTGCAAAGCAACGGCCTTTTTTTATTCTATAGGAAAAAAGGAGAAAAGATGAGACTGGACAAATATTTGAAGGTGTCTCGTTTGATCAAGCGCCGGACGGTGGCCAACGAGGCCTGCGACGCTGGCCGGGTGACGGTCAACGACAGACCGGCGAAGGCTTCGGTCAATGTAAAAGAAGGAGACATCATTGAGATTGGCTTTGGAAATAAGTCGGTTCGCGTCGAGGTTTTGGACGTGCGGGAGACGACCAAGAAGGACGAAGCCAAAGAGATGTTCCGCTACCTGTAGCTGTCATAATCCCATCGGCTGGGACATAGGATATAAGGGAAAATGACTTAGCTTTGCTAAGACTTATCGTGTGTCGATGGGAGGGCTTTCATGGAAGCGCAGAGAGAAAGAGAGCATAAATTTGTATTAGACCGCCGGGAGAAAGCTTTGGTAACTGGCGTCAAAGATGTGATTTCTTTTGATGAAAAAGAGATTTTGTTGCAGACGGATTTTGGAAAGATTGTTGTAAAAGGAGAAGGACTCCACGTCAAACGCCTGACTTTAGAGAAGGGAGAGGCGGAACTGGAAGGCCAGGTCAATGGAATCCAGTATTCAGCCGTTGGTTCAGTGGAAGAGGAAGGCGGACTTTTTAACCGTCTATTTCGGTAATGAGCGCGAACATTTCCGCGGAGGCCCAGGTGTTTCTTGTTTCGATTTTGCTTGGATTGGAACTATCCTTCATTTATCAGGTATTACTGCTCGTGCGCGGTATTGTTCCACACGCAAGATGGTTTCGGGACGTGGAAGATGTAATCTACTGGATTTTTTGTTCCATCCAGGCTTTTCGCCTGCTATTTCGAGAAAATGATGGAAGTATTCGGTGGTATTTTTTGGCAGGAATTGCACTTGGCATGATTTTCTGCTATGAGATTCTGGGAAAACCATTGAAAAAATTTTTATTATGGGTTAGAATGAAAAGAACAACAAAGGACTTGGGGAAATATGAAAAGATATCAAAAGAAAAAAAGCAGATGGAATAACCCAGGAGCGCTGGCGGTATTGACCGTAGTGCTGATTTTGTTGTGCGTTTTGACCACTCATACGAATAAACTGAAGGCTACCGATGCGGATTATGCCGCCAAGGTAGCGGCGCTCTCCGCGGAAGTAGAAGAAGAATCCAAACGTGCCGAGGAGTTGGAAGAATACCAGGTGTACGTCCAGACCAAACAATATATTGAGAAAGTAGCCAGAGAGAAGCTTGGCCTGGTGAACCCGAACGAGGCGATTGTAAAACCGAATGAGTAGAAAGAGAAGACCCAAAAGTCATTTTGACAGAGGGTCTTTTTTATTTCATAGGATTCAGGTATCAAAAAGTGTCGAAACATTCTGTTTCTTCGACACTTCCGTTTGACAGACTTTGCGCTGGAACTTGTCTTATAATCATTCCCGATAGTATAAGGGAGGAATCGGGTATGGATAAGATCGGTATGTTCGCTGTGCTTTTGTTCGCGTATATGATTGGGATTTTGGCAGGGGTTCTCTATGTTCGAAGCGGGCGGAAAAGCTGGAAGAAGACTGTGCTTTGGAAGAGTCGCTACCGGGAATACGCGGCGGAACGTCAGCTAAAAGAGCGGGCGAGAGCGTTTCACCGTCTTTCAGCAGCGTTTCGGGAGAGCGGAAGCAGCAGCTATGAGCGGGTGACGAGAGAGATCGCGGCTACGGCGCTGGCGGAGACCACCAGCAAAGTCTGCGAGGCCTGCGGAGGCTGCCACCTTGGCCGGATGCAGCTCCAGAAAGACGCCTACTATCTTCAGTATCTGATGAATTCCTTTGTAAAAAACGGGCGGGTGGACAATGAGGACATGCCTCGGATTTTCTCGGAAACTTGTTGTGAATCCGAATTGTACATAGAAGAATTAAACGAAGAACTGGGGCGCGGACAGCTTCAGATTGATTGGAAAACTCGGTTTTTAGAAGGCCGGGAGGCGGTATCCGCACAGTTTGCAGAGATGGAAGGGATGTTGGAGGAGCTGGCAGACCAGACCGACGAGCAGGAAGACGTAACGGATCGCTGGGAGAAAAAGTTAAAAAAGGAATGCCATAAGTTAGGGCTTGCGATGAACCGCTGCTTTGTCGAGCAGGATGCGGAAGGGAAGCTGCAGGTCCATCTTCAAGTACAGACCGCGGGCCGCCATTGTATTCCGTCCAAAGAGGTGACGGAAGCCGTCGGCAAGCTGATGAAAAGAGAAATGCGTCTGGAGATCGGCAGTAAATCCGTGGTGGGAAAGGAGAACAGCCGTCTGGTTTTGATGGAAGAGCCGGAGTTTGGCATTTGCTATGGCGTTGCCCGCGCAGTCAAAGAGGGAAGCGAGGTTTCAGGGGATAATTATTCTGCCATGGAGCTGCCGGGTGGGAACTATCTGTTATGCCTGTCTGACGGGATGGGGTCCGGCCATTTGGCTGCCGCTGAGAGTGAGTCTGTGGTGGAGCTAGCGGAGCAATTGACCGGAGCAGGATTTTCTTTGGAAAATACGGTGAAGCTGATGAACTCCGTGCTGCTCCTACGGGAAGGGGAGCAGCGTCCGGCCACCTTGGACATTCACATCCTGGATCTGCATACCGGAGAGATACGAAGCAGGAAACAGGGCGCGGCCGCTACGTTTTTAAAGCAGGGGGAACAGATTTCTCTTTTGGAATCGGCGGACGCTCCCATCGGATGGAGCGCGTCGCTGCTTTCTGAGGAGCAGGTGAATAAGGTCTCCGAAGGCGGGATTTTGGTTCTGGTGACCGATGGTGTGGTGGAGGCTCTGCCAGGCGCGGAAAAAGAAGAATTTTTGATGGAAATTCTCCGGCGGATGAAGGAGGGGAGCCCTCAGACCATGGCGGACGCCATTTTGTCGCTGGCGGCCGGATCGGAAGCGCCGCGGGATGATATGACGGTTTTGGTGGCCCAGATTACGAGACGGTAGGGGTTGATTTCATCCTTTTTTTTCCGTATAATAAACCCATGATGGAAGAATTGATTCAGAAAGTAAGCCGGTGGGTCCGGCAGCAAAATTTATTGGAGCAGGGAGACCAGGTGACCGTTGGCGTTAGCGGCGGCGCCGATTCGGTCTGTCTGCTTCTGTGTCTCTCGGAGCTGGCAGAAAAATTGGGGATTCGCGTAAGCGCTGTTCATGTCCACCATGGGCTTCGAGGAAATGACGCGGACTTAGATGAACGTTTTGTCCAGGATCTTTGTAAGGATCTCGGCATTCCTTGCATCTGCCGCCGGGCGGATGTGGCGGCATTGGCGGCCAGGCGGAAGATTTCTGTGGAAGAGGCAGGGCGTCTGGCGCGCTATGAGATTTTGCGCCAGGAGGCAAAGGGCGGTAAAATTGCCGTGGCGCACCACCAGGGCGATCAGGCGGAGACGGTTCTTTGGAACCTGTTCCGCGGGAGCGGGATCAAGGGGGCGGCTGGCATGGCGCCGAAAAATGGAGATGTTATCCGGCCTCTTCTTACTTGTACGAGGGCGGAGATTGAGACATTTTTGCGAGGGCGCGGGCAGAGCTTTCGAGAAGATGCAACCAATCAGGATTTGTGCTATACGAGAAACCGGATACGAAACCAGATTCTTCCTTTGGCGAAAGAGGCGGTCAATTGCCGTGCGGAGGAACATCTGGCGGCTTTTGCCGCGGGGGCGCGGGAGGTGGACCAGCTTTTAGATGAGCTGGCAAAGGAGGCGCTGATTTCATGTGAGCAAAAGGACGATCATATTCTTCTTCCTTCCGATCTGCTTTTGGAAAAGCCGGCCGTGTTAGGAAAGCGGGTTTTACTTTTTGCCATCGAGGTGGTCGTAAAAAGCCGCCGGGATATCGGGGCGGCCCATCTGAATGCAGTGTGGGAGCTTTTGAAAAAGCCAGTGGGAAGCCGTGTTTGTCTTCCAGGAGGCTTTTTCGCGAAGCGGGAGTACCGGGGGCTTACCATTGGGAAAGAGCGGCAGGAGGAATCGGAACCTTTGCTTCCCGAAGTGAAATTTTGCGAGATAGACGCAAAAGATTTTGGGAAAATCAGGGAAAACAGGTATACGAAATGCTTTGATTATGATAAAATGAAAAATAACGCTGTCTTGCGTTTTCGTCAGGAAGGCGACTACCTGGAACTTCCGGGCGGGGGACGTAAGACCTTGCGTCGATATATGATTGATGAGAAAATTCCGGCCGAGGAGCGGGGGCGGATTCCGGTGCTGGCGGACGGCAGTCATGTGCTTTGGATCGTTGGATACCGGGAAAGCGCCGCGTGCCAGGTGACAAAAGACACAGAGCGAATTCTGTGTGTGACAGTAGGAGGAGAAGAACATGGAACATAAGATCCGCGTTTTAATTTCAGAAGAGGACGTCGACCGCCGGATCGCGGAGATCGCCGCCGAGATCAGCAGGGATTATGCGGGAAAGAGCGTACATCTGCTTTGTATTTTAAAGGGAAGCATCTTTTTTACCTGTGAATTGGCGAAGCGGCTGACGGTACCGGTTACGCTGGATTTTATGAGTTGTTCCAGTTATGGGTCTGGTACGGTGTCCAAGGGAATTGTACGGTTGGTTAAAGACCTGGATGAACCCATCGAAGGCCGGGATGTGATTATCGTGGAAGATATCATTGATTCCGGAAATACGCTGTCCTACCTGGTGGAGATGATGAAGGGAAGAAAACCGGCCAGCTTAAAGCTTTGTACTCTTTTGGATAAGCCGTCCCGCCGGGTACATCATGAGGTACAGGTGAATTATACTTGTTTTTCCATCGAGGATTTATTTGTCGTCGGTTATGGGCTGGACTATGATCAGCACTACCGGAATTTGCCGTATATCGGCGTGATTGAAAATGTATAAAGTAAAGGAGATAGGATTTTGAATTCAACGAGAAGACCGGGCGCAGGTTTATATATTATGCCGTTGCTGTTAGCGATGCTGGTCATGATGATGTTTAGCGGCGTCTTTGGCGGACAGGATGCGGCGCAGGGGACGGTCGCAGAGTTTGAACGAGCGGCAAAGGAGCGCCAGCTGACGCAGGTAGTGATCAAGCAGAATCCGGAGACCCCGACCGGGCAGGTCAACTATACGCTGGCGGGTGGAACGGTGAAATATATCTATGTTTCCGACGTTAACGTAGTGCAGGAGATGCTGCAGCAGGAAGACGTGGATTATACGCTCCAGGATGTGACCGAAGGCATTGATCTTTTGTCCATAATCTCCATCGGAATCAGCGCGATCTTGCTGATTATTCTGGTGATGGTTATTTTCAGGAATAATTCCCAGGGCGGCGCCAATAATAAAATGATGAACTTTGGCAAGAGCCGGGCGATTATGGTGACCAACAGCAATATTAATTTTGAGAATGTGGCCGGTTTGCAGGAGGAAAAGGAAGATCTGGCGGAAATCGTGGATTTCTTAAAGGATCCGGCTAAATATACCCGCATCGGCGCACGGATTCCCAAGGGAGTCCTTTTGGTAGGCCCTCCCGGAACGGGAAAAACATTGATGGCAAAGGCCATCGCCGGCGAAGCGGGGGTTCCCTTTTTCAGCATTTCCGGTTCGGATTTTGTAGAGATGTTCGTCGGCGTCGGCGCGTCCCGTGTCCGGGATCTCTTTGCGGAGGCAAAGAAGAACAGTCCCTGTATCGTATTTATCGATGAGATCGACGCCGTAGCGCGCCGCCGTGGTACGGGTATGGGCGGCGGACATGACGAGCGGGAGCAGACGCTGAATCAGCTTTTGGTGGAGATGGACGGTTTTGGTGTCAATGCGGGCATCATTGTGATGGCGGCTACCAACCGGGTCGACATTTTGGATCCGGCGATCATGCGTCCCGGACGTTTTGACCGGAAGATCGGCGTGGCCCGTCCGGATGTCCGAGGCCGCGAGGCGATTTTGAAGGTTCACTCTAAGGAAAAGCCTCTGGGAGAAGATGTGGATTTGAGCCGGATTGCCCAGACGACGGCAGGATTTTCCGGTGCAGACCTGGAGAACTTGATGAATGAAGCGGCGATTGTGACGGCGAAGGATGGCAGGAGTTTTATCTGCCAGGCGGATATCGACCAGGCTTTTGTAAAAGTGGGGCTGGGAGCGGAGAAAAAGAGCCGTCTGATCTCGGAGAAAGAGAAGAAGATCACGGCCTATCACGAGTCGGGGCATGCGCTTTTGTTTCATTTGCTGCCGGACGTGGGACCGGTGCATACCGTCTCCATTATTCCCACGGGGATTGGAGCGGCAGGATATACGATGCCTTTGCCGGAAAAAGACGAGATGTTCTTGACAAAGGGCAAGATGGAGCAGGAAATTATGGTTTCTTTGGGAGGCCGGATTGCGGAGGAACTGATCTTTCAGGATATCACCACCGGCGCTTCTCAGGATATTAAGCAGGCGACCAATCTGGCAAAAAATATGGTGACCCAGTATGGGATGTCCGATCGGGTTGGCATGATTCATTGCGGAGATGATGAATCCGAAGTCTTTATCGGCCGGGATTTGGCCCACAGCCGCGGATATGGCGAGGGAATGGCCACGATGATCGATGAGGAGATCAAGCGGATCATTGATCAGAATTATGAAAAGGCCAAGGCGATGATCGAAGAACATCTGGATGTGCTCCATAAGTGCGCCGCTCTTTTGCTGGAAAAGGAGAAGATTGGTCAGGCGGAATTTGAAGCATTATTTGAGTCATGACGGAGAATAGAAGATTTTACTTTAGCGATGAAACAGAGAATTTCCGCCGGCCCGCAGAGCCGGCGGAAGGAGAGAGGGTCGTCCTTCGGCTGCGCGCCGTGAAGGACGATTCTTTTCATGCCTGGGTGATTTCAACCAGCGGTCGGATGGTGATGAAACCGGCCGAATCGGAAGGGAAATTTGTTTTTTATGAGGCGGAAATTCCGGCTTTCACCGGTTGCTTTGCTTATCTATTTCAGATTCAGGATGCAGAAGGGACGGTTTATTATGGAAAGCATGGGCTGCAAACCAGCCCAGATTTTTCTTCCGCCTTTCGGATGGAACCGGGATTTTTGGTCCCGGAGTGGTGTAAGGGCGCGGTGATTTACCAGATTTTCGTGGATCGGTTTTGCAATGGAGATCAGAAAAATGATGTAGAAGAGCGGGAATATTTCTACCTGGAGGGCGGATGCGCTCATCGGGTCTCCGATTGGAATACCCTGCCGGAACCGCTGGACGTCCGGAACTTTTATGGCGGAGATTTACAGGGGGTTTGGGATAAGCTGGATTATCTCCAATACCTTGGCGTAGAAGTCCTGTATTTTAATCCGCTTTTTGTCTCCCCTTCCAATCACAAATACGATACGCAGGATTACGATCATATTGACCCTCATTTTGGCAAAATTGTGGTGGATGGTGGTGAAACGCTGCCGGAAGGGGCAGATTCGAACCGGCAGGCGACAAAATATATCCTGCGGACGACAACGCCGGAAAATTTGGAAGCATCCGACGCCTTTTTTGCGGATTTTGTAAAGGAAGCCCATCGGCGCGGCCTGCGGGTGATTTTGGATGGTGTGTTTAATCACTGTGGGTCGTTCCACAAATGGATGGATCGGGAAGCGTTTTACCAGGGGCGTTTTGGATATGAGCCGGGCGCCTATGGCCACCCGGATAGCCCATACCGGAGTTTTTTTCGATTTGGCCCGGCGGAAAGCTTTGAGTGCTGGTGGGGGATGAAGACCTTGCCCAAATTGAATTATGAGGGAGATTCCTATCTCAAAGAAGAAATTCTGCGAATTGCAAAAAAGTGGGTGTCCCCTCCCTACTGCGCCGATGGATGGCGCTTAGATGTGGCGGCGGATCTAGGACATAGCGAGGAGACCAACCATGGGTTTTGGCGGGACTTCCGGCAGGCGGTGAAGACGGCGAATCCAGAGGCAGTGATTTTGGCGGAGCATTACGGGGACATTTCTCCGTGGATGGATGGAAAGCAATGGGATACGGTGATGAACTATGACGCGTTTATGGAGCCGGTATCCTGGTTTTTCACTGGAATGGAAAAGCACAGCGATGGGTACCGGAAAGATCTTTTGGGAAATGGAGAGGCATTTTGGGACGCGATGATTCAAAATATGGCCCGTTTTCCCTATGGAAGTCTTCACAGCGCCATGAATCAATTGGATAATCACGATCATTCCCGGTTTGTCACGCGTACTTCTCAGCGCGTGGGGAGGCTGAACCGGGGAGGTGTCGATACCGCGGCTCAGTCGATCTGCCTTGGTATCTGCCGGGAGGCAGCCGTGCTTCAAATGACTTGGCCGGGAGCGCCGACGCTGTATTATGGGGATGAGACCGCTCTCCCTGGGTGGACGGATCCAGACAGCCGCCGCCCGTTTCCCTGGGGAAAAGAAAATTGGGAGATGATTGAGTTTTACCGGGAACTGATTCGAATCCACCGGGCCTCGCCTGCTTTAAAGAAGGGATCTCTGGTGCGGCTTTTGGGAGAATACCAGTTATTGTCCTATGGACGTTTTTTCGGGGAAGAACGGATGGTAATCTTGATTTACAATGGCGGGGAAGAACGGGAGGCGGAGATTCCAGTGGAGCTTTTGGGTGGAAAACAGCCAAAGGCATTGGTGCGTTTGATGGAGACCGGCGAGAACGGTTACAATATCGGGGAGGCGCGCATTCCAGTTCGGCAGGGCAAGGCGGCGCTTCGCCTGCATCCGATGGAGGCGGCCATTTTCCGGGTAGATTAGGGGAGAAAGGGGAAGACACATGTACGATGAACTGACAAAGAGCGACATTGAAAAGATGAAACAGGAGATCGAGTATCGAAAGCTAGTGGTTCGTAAACAAGCTTTAGAAGCGGTTAAAGAAGCCAGGGCCCACGGAGATCTCAGTGAAAATTTTGAATATCACGCGGCAAAGAAGGATAAGAATCAGAACGAAAGCCGGATTCGTTATCTGGAACGGATGATCAAAACGGCAAAGATTGTCTCAGATGAATCACGGGATGACGAGGTGGGAATCAATAACACGGTGGAGGTCTACTTTGAGGATGACGATGAGATAGATACCTTTAAGCTGGTTACCACCATCCGGGGAAATTCGTTAAAGGGCTATATCAGCACCGAATCGCCGCTGGGGCGCGCTTTATTGGGACATCGGGTTGGCGACCGGGTCTATGTGAAAGTAAATGAGACCGTCGGCTATTACGTGGAGATACGGTCGATTTCCAACACCGGCGACGAGGGCGATACGATACGAAAATTTTAAAAAGGGCGAATGGGTCGGGAGTCTGCTTTTCCATGAATTTCATTTGATTTTTTTCCTACAGTCACATATAATATAAGTAGGGAAATCCATACTTTCCATGCTTCAGGAGGTGAAAAATATGTTAGCAAAAGCTTTCGTTGACAACGCAAAGGTCATGGCAAAAGGACAGGTTACAATCCCAAAAGATGTCCGAGAAGTGCTTGGTGTGGCAAGTGGAGACCGTATTTCTTTTATTGTTGAGGGCAGCACTGTTCGCATTGTTAATTCCGCTGTTTATGCTATGCAGATGCTTCAGAGCGAAATGGCAGGTGAAGCAGAATCGTCCGGCCTCACATCTGACGATGATATTATGGCACTTGTAAAAGAATTGAGAAATGAGGACGAAAATGTATGAGGGTTCTGATTGATACGAATGTTCTCATATCTGCGGCATTGAATATGAACAGCGTTCCCTATCAGGCTTATGTAAAAGCTGCCTCTTATCCTAACCACGGATTGATCTGTGAGCAAAATGTGGATGAAATGAAACGGATATTTAACAAAAAATTTCCCAAACGCCTGGCAGCATTGGATAAATTTCTTTCAATTGCCTTGCTGACGTTGGAATTAGTACCCATTCCAACAGATGAAAATATGTCAGAGTTACAGATCCGGGATGTAAATGACAGGCCTATTTTAAGAGCTGCTATGGAAGCAAGGGCGGATGTCCTGCTTACTGGTGATAAAGATTTTCTGGAATCTGGCTTGAAAAATCCGGCAATTATGACACCGGCTGAATTTCTAAATATGGATTGCCTTCCATTGACAAGAGCAGACACGGTCAATGGAAGGTAAGAAATCGTTTTATATGGCAAGGCCGGAAACTGCAGCTTCCGGCCTTGTCCTTTCACATCTGTCATATTTCGTTTTCTTGCATACTCCAAAAGTGCTGCCAGATAAATTTGTGGCAAATGGAATGAAAAAATCTTTATAAATCGTCTTTGACTAAAGCTGTAAAAATTTGTAGATATCTTTATTGGCGCCCAAAATCAAGATGGATTCATTTTCCTGAAAAACATGGCTGGTATTGGAAAGGGGTTCCAAGGTGTTTCCATATTTGATGGCTAGAATGCTGACATGGTATTTTTTGCGGACGTCCAGATCTAAAATCGTTCGACCGTACCAGGATTCGGGTACCGGCGTTTCGTAGATAGAGTGGTCGGGCGTCAACTCAATGTAGTCAAAGACATTGTCGCAGCTATATTTGACGGCGGCTCGGACGGCCATTTCCTTTTCCGCGTAGACAACGTGATCCGCGCCGTTTCGCAGCAGTAGTTTTGCGTGAATGTCGCGGTTTGCCCTTGCCAGGATGACGGGAGCACCATAGTCTTTTAAAAGCACCGTGGTCTCCAGAGAACTTTGAAAGTTGTCGCCGATGGCTACGACGCAGAGGTCAAAGTTGCGTACGCCCAGGGATTCGATGAACTGCTCGTTGGTGCTGTCGCCTATCTGCGCGTTGGTGACATAGGGCAGGATTTCATTGACTCGTTCTTCATTCTGGTCAATAGCGAGAACTTCGTGCTTCAATTCCTGAAATTTGATTGCCATGTGCCGGCCAAAACGGCCGAGACCGATTAGTAAAATAGATTTCATAAATAATCCTCCGAATAAATTATCCTACGCTGATTTTTTCCTGGGGCATTTGAGACGGGGCAGGAGTGTGACCGCTGCTTACCGCATAAAGCATGGTCAGACCGCCTACTCGGCCAAAATACATAAGCGCGATAAGAATCAGGTGAGAAGGCAGGCTGAGCGTGCTGGTAATACCCAGGGACAGTCCAACGGTTCCAATGGCAGAAGCGCATTCAAAGAGTGCGTCTCGCAGGGAAATCCCATCGATCAGGCAGAGAAGAGCGCTGCCTGTCAGAAACAAGATGATGTATAAAGTAAGAAGCGTGACGGCGTTTCGCAGCGTTTCCGATGGAATCCGGCGGTGAAAGACTTCAATATTCGCTTGCTTTTTAAAAACGCTTCGCAGACAAAGCAATACAACGGCCAGAGACGTGGTCTTAAATCCTCCGGCGGTGGAGCCGGGCGAGCCGCCGACAAGCATCAGCAAAATCAATAGAAGAAGGCTGACGCTGTGGAAGGCGGCCAGATTTACTGTATTAAAACCGGCAGTTCTTACCGTAACCGCTTGAAACAAAGAAGCCCATATGCGATCTAAAATTCCCATTCCCGCCCATTCTGGGCGGCTGAATTCGAAGAAAAAAAGGTATAGGCTGGGAAGAAGGATAAGGAGCAGGGAGGTAAAAAGAACCAACTTTGTCTGAAAGTGATAGCGATGGATATGCCACTTATTTTGCCGAATATCGCTCCACACATAAAAACCAATACCGCCGATTACAATCAGCAGGATGATCGGCAGCTGAATCAGCGGGTCGGAAGCATAACCAGTTAAAGAGGAAAAGGGGGATTCTTTTCCCATCAGATCGAAACCGGCATTGCAGAATGCGGAAATGGAATGGAAAATCGCATACCAGATGCCGGAAAGGCCCATTTTCGGACAAAAACGGATGGCCAAAATCAGGGCTCCGATACCTTCGAAGCAAAGGGTGGCGCGGAGAATAAAGCCGGTCATCCGGATAATCCCGCCCATCTGCGGGGCGGAGATGGATTCCTGCATAACGAAACGCTGCCGGAGACCAATCTTTTTTCCGGAGATGATAAAGATCGCTACGGCCATGGTGACGACGCCCATGCCTCCGATTTGAATCAATAGAAGAATCACCGCCTGGCCAAAGAGCGACCAGTGCTGAAAAGTATCAAAGACAACCAGACCGGTTACACAAGTAGCAGACGTGGCCGTGAACAAAGCATCGGAAAAAGAAGTCATTTCGCCGCTTTTTGAGGAGATGGGAAGCATTAAAAGGAATGAACCGGTTAAGATCAAAATCAGAAATCCAAAGATGATGATTTGCGCCGGACGAATTCGACTCAGTTTTGAAAATGACATAAGAATTTCTCCTTCTCCTAAATCCAGCCTCCGTCCAGGCATATGACCTGGCCTGTCAAGTATTCATTTCCATCCGCCAACTGCCACGCCAGATGCGCGACCTCTTCCGGCGTACCCATGCGTCCCGACGGAATTTCTGCCAAGAGGTTCTGTCTTTCCTGGTCGGAAAGAAAATGATTCATATCCGTATCAATAGCGCCGCAGGCAATGGCATTGACCTGAATCCCGCTGGGAGCCAGTTCTTTGGCTAAGGCTTTTGTCAAGGCGTTGATTCCGCCTTTGGTGGCAGAGTAGGCAACCTCGCAGGATGCGCCCACACATCCCCAGACGGAAGAAATATTGATGATTTTTCCAGAGTGATTCCAAATCATACTGGGAATCGCTTCTTTACATAAGGAATAAACCGCGGTGAGATTGGTTCCGACGATGCACTGCCATTCGTCCCAAGAGGTGTCCTGGAGGAGGCCGATATGAGAAATACCGGCATTATTCACGAGCACTTCGACGGTGCGTCCGGTTTCGCCGATGGTGTCAAAAAGCTGGCCGGCTGTCTGCCTTTCTGCCAGGTCTCCGGTAAAAAGGAGGCAGTGGACGCCGTGTTCTTTTGTGAGTTCTGCTTTTAGTTCCTCCAGAAGATCGGTATTCTTCTGACAAGTTAAAACCAGATCATAGCCGGAGGCGGCAAAACGTGCGGCGATTGCCCGGCCAATTCCGCGGGAAGCGCCGGTAATCAGTGCGGTTTTATTTTTCATCATGAGATTCTCCTTAAGCTTTCATAAAATAGTATAGCATTGTAGGGATGTCTTGTATAGGGGAAAGAAAATTGGTATACTAAAAAAGAACAAAGAATTTCCTATTAAACAAGAAAAACTTGGCGGCGATAACGCTGGGTAAAATGGAGTTTTGAAATCTAGGTTAGAAAATAAAGGAGAACAAAATGTACGATTTGATTATTATTGGCTCTGGCCCTGCGGGCCTTGGAGCAGCGATTTATGCGGAACGCGCGCAGCTAAATGCGATAACCATTGAAAAAGAGATGATGAGCGGGGGTCAGGTACTGACGACGTATTCTGTGGACAATTATCCTGGTTTTCCGGGGATCAACGGTTTTGATCTGGGGCTAAAATTGCGGGAGCATGCCGAGAGCCTTGGAGCACATTTTGTGGAGGATGAGGTCCAGGCCATTGGAGTAGAGGATGGAGTGAAACTGATTAAGTGCGCAAAGGAGACGTATGAGGCGAAGACATTGCTGATTGCCACGGGAGCCCGTCATCGAAAACTGGGGGTTGACGGAGAAGAACGGCTGGGCGGTCGAGGGGTCAGCTACTGTGCGGTATGCGACGGAGCCCTTTATAAAAATCAGGTTACGGCTGTGGTCGGCGGAGGAGATGTGGCTGTGGAGGATGCGATTTTTCTATCCCGCCTGTGCAAAAAAGTGTATTTGATCCACCGCAGAGATGAATTGCGGGCAGCAAAATCACTGCAAAAGCAGCTAGAGGCCTGTGAGAACATTGAAGTGTTGTGGGATACTGTCGTAGAAAAAATAAACGGGGAAGAGGTTGTCGAAAGCATAAATGTTAAGAACTTATTACAAAATAAAGACGAAGTTTTACCGATAGATGGATTGTTTATCGCCGTAGGAATTTCTCCCAACAGCGATGTATTTTTGGATGTGGTGGAGATGGAACACGGATATATTAAAGCAGGCGAGGACTGCGAAACAAGCGTTCCAGGAATCTTTGCCGCAGGCGACGTCAGGACAAAAGCGTTGCGCCAGATTGTAACTGCTGTGGCGGACGGAGCCAACGCGGTAGGGGCTGCAGAACGCTATTTGCGGGAACAAACCGCAAAATAGGACGGAAAATCGTCGTTTCTTGAAGAAAATGCTGGAAGACTTATGACTGGAAATAAGGACAGAATATCTTGCTTTCTTAGGGAAATGTTTTTGGGAAAAGAAAAAACATGATAAAATTTAAGAATGTATGAAGATGTTTATAAGAAATTTGAAATCCCATATCTTGGTGTTCAGGCGATGTCCTGGGAACGAGATATGGGATTTTTTGACGAATAGAGGGGGAATTTGAAGCAAAATGGAAGGAATTGGAGGAGGGAAGAGCGGAAGAAAGTGAAGAAAAAGGGTTGACAGGCAGGGGGGCTTTTGTTATACTTATTTCAGATTTGTAACATTTGCGTAATAATTTGCAACAGTTAGGAGGTTTGTAACTGTGGGAAAAAAGAAAATGGGAAAGCGGCTGTTGACAGGAGCCGCCTGCGTAGGAATTACGACGACGATGTTTGCCAGCACGGTATTTGCTTCTCCGATTGGAAAGACGGAGATGAATGTCATCGGCGTGGCCGCTGCGCTTCCCAGCAATAAAACAAGTGAGAAAAAACAAAAGGAAACGAAAGTCGCTCCGCTGGCTGCTGCCGAAGTGGTTTCCCGTGTGACGGAGCCTACGGTTGCTCCGCTGGCCGCCGCCGCTGTGACGCCGGATGATGGAAATATAAGCGAGACAGAGCATGCCGCTGTGGAGGCTCTGCAGGCCAGACAGGCGGAGGAAGCGAATTCTCCCTATAAGGATGTGGCGATCTCTCAGGTAGAGAATTATGTAAACATCCGTCAGGACCCGAATACGGAAGCCGAGATTCTGGGCAAGATTTATAACAACGCTGCCGCTACGATTTTGGAAACGGTAGAGCAAGAAGATGGCACTTGGTATAAGATCAAGTCCGGCTCCGTGGAAGGCTACATAAAATCCGATTACTTTGTGACGGGGACCGAAGCGGAAGAGATCGCACAGCAGGTGGGACATGTTACGGCTGAGATCAATACCGAGACTCTTCGCCTGCGCCAGGAGCCCAGTGCGGACAGCACGACCATTGATCTGCTTTCCGAGGGAGAGAAGTATACGGTAGAAGAGCAGGGCGATGAATTTACGAAGATCTCGCTCGACGGCGACAAAGAAGGATATGTACATAATGATTACATCAACGTGGAAGTAAACTTCGATCAGGCGATCTCTGTGGAAGAAGAGCGGGCGCAGAAAGAAGAGGAAGCTCGCAGACAAAGAGAAGCAGAGGAAGCCGAGAGACGGTTAAGAGAGCAGCAGGAAGCAGAGGAACGCTCCAAGGCTGCGAAGAAGACCACTCAGGAAGAGACCACGAAAAAGCCGAAGAAGACCACTGCGGCTGAGGAAGAGACTACGAAGAAGCCGAAGAAGACCACCGAGGCCCAGGAGAACGGCGATTCGGAAGGAAATCAGAATCCCACAGAGGAGGAGAGAGAGCCGGAGACCGAAGCTACTGAGCAGGAGACGGAGGAAGAATCTTCCAATAGCGGTAATTCTGAAGTTCGGGATGCCATTGTGTCTTATGCTTTGACCTTTGTTGGAAATTTGGATTATGTATACGGTGGGACAAGCCTGACCAGCGGTGCGGACTGCTCCGGATTTATTCAGTCTATTTATAAGAAATACGGCGTTTCCTTGCCTCGTACTTCCGGCGAGCAGGGCAGTTCGGGACATAAAGTCAGCTCCGATAACATGCAGCCAGGCGATATCGTCCATTATAGCGGCCATGTAGCGATTTACATTGGCGACGGCCAAGTGGTGCACGCATCGAGCCCGACGGCTGGCGTAAAGATTTCGAAGTGGAATTACCGTTCGGTAATCAGTATCCGTAACGTGATTGATTAATTTTTTGAGTGAATGCGCTCCCCAGCTTGACAAGCTGGGGAGTTTTTGTTATGATTATGTCGTAATTGTAATAAATTTGTAATGAGATGACATTATTTGTAAAATAAAAGTACTTTTTGGAGGAACCCGGCTTGAGCGATTGGATGAGAAGATGGGGATTAACCGGATTTTGTGCGATGCTGGTGATGGCGATGGGACCGAGTGCGGCATTTGCTGCTCCAGAGGACGAGGAGTTGGAAGTGATCGGCGCGGCTGCTGTGCCTCGCGCCAGCTACAGCCGTACGATAGCTCCGGTGGGAGCGGCAGTTTCTTTTTCAAAAATTGATCGTGTTGCTCTTCCGGAAAGGGAAGTGGACGAGCATGCTTCTGTGAAAGCCTACGAAGAGCGGAAAGCAGAAGTAGAAGAGGCATATAAGAATGTGGCGATCTCTCAGGTCGAGAACTATGTAAATATTCGTAAGGACGCCAACACGGAGGCGGAAGTTCTCGGAAAGATCTATAACAATGCCGCCGCTACGATTGAGGAGACTGTCGAGAAAGAGGACGGCACCTGGTATAAAGTAAAATCCGGAAGTGTGGAAGGCTTTATTAAAGCGGAATACTTTGCGACCGGAGCGGAAGCGGAAGCTTTGGCAAAACAGGTGGGAAGAGTCAGCGGTACGGTGACGACGGAGACTTTGCGTTTGCGCGAGGAGCCCAGTTTGGACAGCGCGACCCTTACGCTTTTGTCTGCGGATGAGAAATATGCGATTACCGAGGAGACCGGGAACTTTGTAAAGTTGTCGATTGATACGGATTTGGCGGGATATGTTTGCAAGGATTATGTGGAGGTTCATATCGATTTCGATCAGGCAATCTCCCTTGAGGAAGAGAGAGCAGAGCAGGAGCGCTTAGAACGCTTGCGCAGAGAAGCGGAGGAAGAGCAGGAACGTCTCCGCAAGGAGAAAGAATCGGAATCCAGAGCAAAAGCCTCCAGCAAAGCAGCAAAGAAGACGACGGAAGCCAAAGAAACCACCAAGAAGAAGAAACCTTCTTCCAGCACTGAGAAGAAAGAGACCACAAAGAAGCAGGAAGCCCCGAGCAGCGACGGCTCCGTATCTTCCACCAGAAAAGCAATCGTTGCCTATGCGGAATCCTTTGTTGGAAACCTGGATTATGTATATGGTGGAAACAGCCTGAGCAGCGGTGTGGATTGCTCCGGTTTTGTACAGCAGATTTATTCAAAATATGGCGTCAGTCTTCCGAGATCTTCCGGGGATCAGGCAGGCGCAGGCCATTCTGTCAGCTCCAGCGACATGAAGCCCGGAGATATCATTTACTATGGCGGTCATGTAGCGATTTATATAGGCGACGGCTGCGTGGTACATGCCTCCTCGCCGGAGACTGGAATTAAGATTTCCAGTTGGAATTACCGGACGCCGAAGAGCATTCGAAATGTATTGGATTGATCTAAGATAAAACAAAAAAGAGAGCGTATACTCTCTTTTTTGTTTTCCTAGTAATCTGGCCGCTTTTAGATGATCACTACTGGTTTAATTAGATCACGAGGCTTATCTTTCATCAAAAGCAGCGCATCTTCCAGATGATCAAAGCCCTGGAAGCGATGAGTCAACAGTTTGGAGGTATCGAGACGTCCGGTTTCCATCAGGGAAGCCAGCTTTTCCATGCGGAGCCGCCCGCCGGGCATCAGGCCTCCGGCAATGGTTTTGTGACCCATGCCGCATCCCCATTCGATTCGAGGAATTTTCACATAATCGCCGGAACCCAAGTAATTTACGTTTCCAATACGTCCGCCGGGTTTTACCATCTGGACAGCCTGGATAAACGTATCGTTATCGCCGCCGGCGACAATCACTTTATCAACGCCTTTTCCATGAGTCTTTTCCAGGATCTGCTCTACGATATCGCCTTCTTTATAGTTAATAATATCCGTGGCGCCGTAAGCCTTTGCCACTTCGATGCAGTTTGGACGGGAACCAACCGCATACAGATGACTGGCGCCGTGCAGAGCTGCTCCGGCTACCGACATCAGACCGACCGGGCCGATTCCAATGACACACACAGAATCACCAAATTGAACGTCCGCCAGCTCCACTCCATGAAAGCCGGTGGGAACCATGTCGCTGAGCATCACGGCATCCGCCGGGTCCAAGCTGTCCGGCAGGATCGCCAGGTTGGCGTCCGCCTCGTTTACGTGAAAATATTCTCCGAAAACACCGTCTTTAAAGTTGGAAAATTTCCAACCAGCCAACATGCCGCCGGAGTGCATGGAATATCCATTTTGAGCTTCCAGGCTTCCCCAATCCGGAGTGATAGCGGGTACGATGACGCGATCTCCAACTTTCAGCGTTTTTACCAGGTTTCCGACTTCTACGATTTCTCCCACCGCTTCATGGCCTAAAATCATATCGGTACGCTCGCCGATCGCGCCTTCCCATACGGTATGAATATCGGAAGTGCAGGGCGATACGGCAATGGGTTTTACGATTGCATCCAGAGGGCCACAGGCAGGCACCTCTTTCTCAATCCAGCCAGTTTTTCCAATCCCAAGCATTGCGAAGCCTTTCATTTTCATCTGTAGATCCTCCTTGATTGTTATTTTGATAACGTTAACTTATTGGCAAATACATCATAACTCTTCGTGAACTTTTTGTCAATTTAAAATTTTTTGTTTTTGGAATTATTTTCTTGCTTTCTTTTTGTTGATTCCAAGAATAAGTGGGAATCCATTTATTTTATTATATCCAGGATGTGGAAAAAAATCCGAGAACTTTCCTAAAATGATTCGGTGTCAAAAGGGCCCTGCATGAAAACGTGTTGGAATATTTTGTAGGGTTTCGGAGCAAGTACTTCTAGGATTTCGGAAATTTGTGAAAAGCACTCACAAAAATAAGAAACTCGCTGCGCTCAGACAGTCTTATTTTTGTTCATAAGACAAATTCCCGAAATCTAAGAAGTGCTAATGCTCCTGCAAATACAAAATATTCCAACACGTTTTCATGCAGGGCCCTTTTGACATCCGAATCTTAACGTGAGAAAGAACGGTACGCCATGGAGGACGATACCGTTCTTTCTGAGAGAGTAGTTTGCTTTTGTAAGTTACCGAATATTTTTAGAACTCTGGCTCAATCAAACCATAGGTTCCATTTTTCCTTTTATATACGACGTTTACTTGATCGGTATCCGCATCGCGGAAAACGTAAAAGTTATGTCCAAGCATCTCCATCTGCAGACACGCTTCCTCTGCATCCATTGGTTTGACTGCAAAGCGTTTTGTCTTTACAATCTGAATACTTTCTTCTTCTTCATAAGGCTCGTCCGTATATTCTTTTGAAAAACTGGCGGCGCTTTGAGCGGAATCGATCAGTTTATTTTTATATTTTTTCAGTTGCCGTTCTATGGTTTCCTGTACCAGATCGATGGAAGTATACATATCTTCGCTGACTTCTTCCGCGCGAATGATGCGTCCTTTAACCGGGATGGTAACCTCGATTTTCTGACGTCCTTTTTCTACGCTCAATGTGACCTGCGCTTCGGTGTCAGAATTAAAATATTTTTCTAGCTTTTTGAGTTTCGTGTCGATGGCTTCCTGGAGTCCAGGGGTGAGATCGATGTTTTTTCCTGCGACGATAAAACGCATACAATCATCTCCTTTTCGGCTATTTTTTGTGGAAAACCAGAAAAAAGGACCTTTTTCTTCCACAGGATTCAAAGGATGTAGTCGGAATCCAAGGTTTTTTGACAAAAAAACGAGAAAATGAAAAGATTCCGTATATAGAGAAAACAAATCCTTTGATATTTATAATTGTAGCATAAAATCATAAAAAATCAAGAAGTAATCCGAAAAAAATCACCAAAAAATTTGTTAAAAAACCAAAAAAAATGTCGAAACGTCCACAGGGTAGAGCGGAATAAAATTGTGGATAATGTGGATAACTTCGTGTATAACTCAATTTTAGGCCAAAAATCCGGGAAAGGGCCTTGTGGATAACTGGTGATAAGAATGGGGAAAACGGAACCTGTAGCCTATGATTTTGGATGGAGAAAAGAAGTGGTTGAATTCAGATTGGTATGATGATACAATATACGGTGGTAAATTTTATGCTAAGGAGTGTAACTCTATGGGCTTAGTACAGAAAATATTTGGGACGCAAAGCGAAAAAGAGCTGAAGCGGATCTCTCCCTTGATAAACAAGATAGAGAGTCTGCGCCCCCAGATGATGGAAATGTCGGACGAGGGGCTGCGGGCCAAGACACAGGAATTTAAAAAGCGTCTTGGTGAAGGAGAAACTTTAGACGACTTGTTGCCGGAGGCTTTCGCGGTGGTCCGAGAGGCGGCCAGACGGGTTTTGAATATGGAACCTTACCGAGTGCAGCTGATTGGCGGCGTGGTTTTGCATCAGGGGCGGATTGCCGAGATGAGAACCGGTGAAGGAAAGACATTGGTTTCCACCCTGCCGGCTTATTTGAATGCGTTAGAGGGAAAGGGCGTTCATATTGTAACGGTCAATGATTATTTGGCCAAACGTGACGCGGAATGGATGGGACAGGTCCATGAGTTTTTGGGAGTTACTGTCGGCGTCGTACTGAATTCGATGACGCCGGAGGAGAGAAAGAAAGCTTATGGCTGCGACATCACCTATGTTACCAACAATGAGCTGGGATTCGATTATCTGCGGGACAATATGGCCATCTACAAGGAGCAGCTGGTGCTTCGCAATCTCCATTATGCGATTGTAGACGAGGTGGACTCGGTTTTGATCGATGAAGCGAGAACTCCGCTGATTATCTCCGGGCAGAGCGGAAAGTCCACCAAGCTTTATGAGGTCTGCGATTATCTAGCGCAGCGGCTGGAGCGTGGTGAGGAAACCGAGCTGACCAAGATGGCGGCGATCATGAAAGAAGAGCAGAAGGAGAGCGGCGATTTCGTTGTAAACGAAAAAGATAAGCAGGTGAACCTGACGGCGGAGGGCGTTGCCAAGGTAGAAAAATTCTTTCAGATTGAAAATCTGGCCGATCCGGAAAACCTGGAGATCCAGCACAATATTATTTTGGCTCTCCGGGCGCACAATCTGATGTTCCGGGATAAAGACTATGTGGTAAAAGATGACGAGGTTTTAATCGTCGACGAGTTTACCGGCCGTATTATGCCAGGCCGCCGGTATTCCGACGGGCTGCATCAGGCCATTGAGGCAAAGGAGCATGTGAAGGTAAAGCGGGAGAGCAAGACCTTAGCCACGATCACCTTCCAGAACTTCTTTAATAAGTTTGAGAAAAAAGCTGGTATGACCGGTACGGCTATGACCGAGGAAAAGGAATTCCGGGATATCTACGGCATGGATGTCATCGAGATTCCGACGAATAAGCCGGTGGTCCGGAAAGATCATCAGGACGCGGTATATAAGACGAAAAAGGAAAAACTCCATGCGATTGTGGAGGAGATCGTCTCTTCTCATGAGAAGGGACAGCCCGTGTTGGTTGGTACGATTACCATCGAGGCTTCCGAGGAATTGTCGGCTCTGTTAAAGAAGCGTGGAATCCAGCATAACGTATTGAATGCAAAGTTCCACGAACAGGAAGCGCAGATCGTTGCGGACGCCGGACATCATGGTGCGGTGACCATCGCCACCAATATGGCGGGCCGTGGTACGGATATTAAGCTGGATGAGGACAGCATCGCGGCCGGCGGCTTAAAGATTATTGGCACGGAGCGTCATGAATCCCGCCGGATCGACAATCAGCTGCGCGGCCGTTCCGGACGTCAGGGAGATCCAGGTGAATCCCAGTTCTTTATTTCTCTGGAAGACGATCTGATGCGTCTCTTTGGCGGAGAGCGGATGCTCAATATGTTCAACACCTTGAAGGTGCCGGACAATGAGCAGATTCAGCACAAGATGCTTTCCGGAGCCATCGAGAAGGCTCAGAAAAAGATCGAAGGAAATAACTTTGGCATTCGGAAACAGTTACTGGATTATGACCAAGTTATGAATGAACAGCGTGAGATCATTTACGATGAACGCCGCAGCGTCCTGAATGGAGAGAGCATGCGTGACGTGGTCATGAAGATGATCAGCGATGTGACGGAACATATCGTAGATATGTGTATTTCGGAGGAGCAGACCCCGGATCAGTGGGATATGAACGAGCTGAATTCTCTGCTGCTTCCAATTTTCCCGATGCGGGCGGTGGTTTTAAGCGATGAGCAGAAGAAGACGTACAAGAAAGCAGATCTGATGCAATCCTTAAAACAGCAAACGGTGAAACTCTATGAGGCGAAGGAAGCAGAATTTGCGGATCCGGAACAGATTCGTGAGATCGAGCGCGTGGTTTTGCTGAAAGTGATCGACCGCCGTTGGATGGATCACATCGACGATATGGAGCAGCTGCGCCAGGGAATTGGCCTGCAGGCTTATGGCCAGAGAGATCCTCTGGTTGAGTATAAGATGGCCGGTTACGATATGTTTGATCAAATGACGGCCTCCATCGAGGAAGATACGGTTCGTCTGCTGCTGCATATTCGGTTGGAGCAGAAAGTAGAGCGGGAACAGGTTGCAAAGGCGACTGGAACTAACCGGGACGACAGTCTCCCCAAGGGACCCAAGAGAAGAGACGAGAAAAAGGTCTATCCCAATGACCCGTGCCCTTGCGGTTCGGGCAAAAAATATAAACAATGCTGTGGCAGAAAGTAGGTGACATTAATGGTTGAATTGGACCAGTACAAAGTAAATCTGGCCGCCTGTGCCCAGCCGTTAATCGAAGTGAGGGATTCACTTTGACCTGGCTGGCAAAGAAAACCGGATTGCAGAATTAGAGAGAATAATGGAAGAGCCGTCCTTCTGGGAGGACGCGGAGAAGTCCAGCAAGACCATGCAGGAGCTAAAAAGCCTAAAGTCGGTGGTGGATACCTGCACGGAGCTTCAGACCAAATATGAGGATTTGGAGACTTTGATCGAGATGGCCTATGAGGAGGAGGACGAGAGTCTGATTCCGGAGATAGGCGAAGAGCTGGACGCCTTTATGAAGCGGTTGGACGATATGCGTATCAGTACGCTGCTGTCCGGCGAATATGATAAGAACAATGCGATTTTGACTCTCCACGCCGGAGCCGGGGGAACGGAGGCCTGCGACTGGTCGGGGATGCTCTACCGGATGTATACGCGCTGGGCGGAAAAACGAGGATTTGCCATCGAGGTGCTGGATTATCTGGACGGCGAGGAAGCGGGAGTCAAGTCGGTGACGATTCAGGTCAACGGTCTGAACGCTTACGGTTACCTGAAATCAGAGAAAGGAGTACACCGTCTGGTTCGTATTTCCCCCTTTAATGCGGCGGGAAAGAGGCAGACTTCCTTTGTGTCCTGCGATGTAATGCCGGATATCGAGGATGACATCGACATTGAAATTCGGGATGAGGATATTCGGATTGATACGTACCGTTCCAGCGGAGCCGGCGGACAGCATATCAACAAAACGTCTTCGGCGATCCGGATTACCCACTATCCCACCGGGATTGTGGTTCAGTGCCAGAATGAGCGGTCCCAGTTCCAAAACAAGGATAAAGCCATGCAGATGTTAAAGGCGAAGCTGTATCTTCTGAAGCAGCAGGAGCAGGCGGAGAAAGCCTCAGGAATCCGGGGCGAGGTTTCGGACATCAGCTGGGGCAACCAGATTCGCTCGTATGTCTTGCAGCCCTACACCATGGTGAAGGATCACCGGACAGAGGTGGAAACTGGAAACGTAAACAGCGTTTTGGACGGAAATATTGATCTTTTTATCAATGGATATTTAAAATGGTGCAATCTGTCGCGTTAAAGTAGAGAACAGGCGGTTGCGTCCGGAGAAAATGTGTGCTAATATTTGAGATTAGCAGGAAGAAACAGGAAAGGAATGAACGCCATGCGGCAGATAGCGATTATGGGTTTCGGAACCATCGGATCCGGCGCCTTTGATGTAGTAAATACGAATCGTGAGATCATCAAAAAGAACCTGGGTGAGGAGCTTCAGGTAAAGTATGTATTGGATATTCGGGAATTTCCAGGTCAGCCGGTAGAAAAAGTGCTGGTTCATGATGTGGATACGATTATGAATGATCCAGAAGTGGATGTGGTTGTCGAGACCATGGGCGGCTTAGAGCCGGCGTTTACTTTTGTAAAAAAGGCCTTGGAAGCAGGAAAGAGCGTCGTCACTTCCAATAAAGAACTGGTGGCCAAAAAAGGTGTGGAGCTGATGGCTGTGGCGAAAGCGAAGAACGTCAACTTCTTCTTCGGCGCCAGCGTGGGCGGTGGGATCCCGATTATCCGTCCGCTGCTTCGGAGCCTTAGCGCGGATGACATCGATCAGGTTTCAGGAATTTTAAATGGAACGACGAATTATATCCTGACCAAGATGGACCGGGAAGGAACTTCTTTTGAAGCTGCTTTAAAGGAAGCCCAGGATAATGGTTTTGCGGAAAGAAAGCCGGAGGCGGACGTGGAAGGCTACGATGCCTGCCGGAAGATTGCGATCCTCAGTTCCATTGTAGAAGGCAAATTTGTGGACTTTGAGGATATTTATACCGAGGGTATCACAAAGATTACCAGTGAGGATTTCGAGTATGCCAGACAACTTGGCTGGGCCATCAAGCTTTTGGCGAGCAGTTGGAAGGAACAGGGACATCGGTATGCCATGGTATCTCCTGTGTTGGTAAAGCCGGAGAATCCTTTGTACGCCGTGAACGATGTATTCAACGCGATTTTGGTCCATGGAAATATGGTGGACAATGTGATGTTTTATGGCCGTGGAGCCGGTTCTCATGCGACGGCCAGTGCGGTAATGGCCGATGTGGTGGAAGCAGTAAAACATCTGGGTGAGAATATCTATGCCGGATGGAGCGAGGAAAAGCGAGAGCTCTCCGATATCTCTATGTCAGAAAAGCAATTTTTGATCCGTGTCAAAGGGGACGTCTCCCGGCAGTCGGAATTGGCCACAAAGTTTGGCGCTGGCCAGCTGATCGATGCGGATGTGGCCGGTGAGATCGGATATTTGACGCCGGTGCTCAGTGAAAAAGCCTTTGAGGCCGCAGCGGCAAAGACGGAAGGCATTCTGCAGCGGATTCGGGTGCAGGCTTGACGGGATTTACCGGTATAGATGAGGAGATAGAAAGCTATGAAATATGTAGTGATTTTAGGCGATGGAATGGCAGACGAGCCTTTGGGTGAGTTAAATGGTCAGACGCCTCTGGAAGCGGCAAAGACGCCATTTTTGGACGCGCTGTCCAAACAATCGGAGATTGGCCTGTCCCATACGATTCCGGAAGGGATGAAGCCGGGAAGCGATACGGCGAATCTGGCTGTTCTAGGGTATAATCCAAAAGAGTATTACACGGGGCGTTCTCCTTTGGAGGCGCTTAGTATCGGCGTTCCGATGAAGGATACGGATATTGCCCTTCGAACCAATATTGTTACTTTATCCGACGACGATGTGCCTTTTGAGGAAAAAACGATTCTCGACCACAGCTCGGGGGAGATTTCTACCGAAGACGCCGCTGTTCTTTTGGAAGCGGTAAAGAAAGAGCTGCAAAACGAGATCTATCAGTTTTATGTAGGTACCAGCTACCGTCATCTGCTGATCTGGGATCAGGGGCAGGTCGTGGATCTGGCGCAGCCTCACGATCATCTGGGGCAGAAGATTGGCCCCTTCCTTCCGGAAGATCCGGTACTGAGACAGATGATGGTGCGCAGCTATGAGATTCTGAAAGACCATCCGCTGAATCAGGCGAGAAAGGCGGCGGGGAAAAATCCGGCCAACTGTTTCTGGTTCTGGGGAGCGGGGACAAAGCCGATTCTCTCTTCCTTTGAGGAAAAGACGGGCCTAAAAGGCGCGATGATTTCCGCGGTGGATTTGCTGAAGGGAATTGCAGTTGGCGCCGGGATGACGAATATTATTGTGGAAGGCGCGGACGGCACCCTGCATACCAATTATGAGGGCAAGGCAAAAGCCGCTGTGGATGCGTTAACTAAGGATGGATATGATTTTGTTTACGTGCATGTGGAAGCTCCCGACGAGATGGGACATCAGGGAAGCATAGAGCGGAAAATCAAAGCCATCGAATATCTGGACCAGCGAGTGATTCGCCCGGTAAAGGAAGGGCTGGACGCTGCCGGGCTGGATTATCGAATGTTGGTGATGCCGGATCATCCGACGCCGATCTGCGTTCGGACGCATACGTCCGATCCGGTTCCTTATCTGATTTATGACAGCGCGAAACCGGAAGAGCATTCCTGGAACTATAACGAGAAAGAAGCAAAGGCCAGCGGCAATTACATTGCTGAGGGGTATCGTACCATGGATCATTTGCTGGGAGGAAAAACATGCTGATTGTAAAGAAATTCGGCGGCAGTTCCGTTGCCGATAAAGAGAGAATTTTTAATGTGGCCAACCGCTGTATTGAAGAGTACAAGGCTGGCAATCAAGTGGTCGTTGTGTTGTCCGCCATGGGAAAAACTACGGATGGGCTGCTGGCAAAGGCGGCGGATATCAACCCTAACGCCAGCAAGCGGGAGCTGGATATGCTTCTCACCACCGGCGAGCAGATCTCCGTTTCTTTGATGGCCATGGCGATGGGAGCGCTGGGAGTACCGGCAGTTTCTTTGAATGCCTTTCAGGTAAAAATGCACACGACTTCTGTTTATGGAAATTCCCGTCTGCTTCGAATCGATACTGAGCGTATTCGGGAAGAATTAGAAAACAATAAGATTGTGATCGTGACTGGTTTCCAGGGCATCAGTAAGAAAGAGGATTATACGACCTTGGGACGCGGCGGTTCGGATACGACGGCGGTTGCTCTGGCGGCAGCTCTGCACGCAGACGCCTGCGAGATCTATACGGATGTGGATGGGGTTTATACTTCGGACCCTAGACAGGTACCGACTGCTCGGAAGTTAAAAGAGATTACGTATGATGAGATGCTGGAATTCGCTTCTCTGGGCGCCAAGGTATTACATAACCGCTCGGTGGAGATGGCGAAACGTTACGGAGTGCCTCTGATTGTGCGCTCTAGCCTGAACCGGAATGAAGGAACGATTGTAAAGGAGAATGCAGACATGGAAGGAATGTTAGTGAGCGGTGTAGCCGCAGATAAAAATACAGCTAGAATCTCCATTATCGGAGTGCGCAATGAACCTGGGATTGCATTTAAAGTCTTTAAATGCCTGGCGATGAAGAATATCAGCGTGGATATTATTTTGCAGTCCATTGGCCGGGAGGGAACCAAGGATATCTCCTTTACGGTGGCCAGAACGGATATGCGGGACGCGGTACAGGCGCTGGAAGAAAAGAAGGATGCCTGGGGCGCGACGGAGGTCACCTATGATGATCATGTGGCCAAAGTTTCCATCGTTGGCGCGGGCATGGAGAGCAACGCCGGCGTAGCTGCTAAGATGTTTGAGGCTCTTTACAATGCCAATGTGAATATCCGTATGATCGGAACAGCGGAAATCCGCATTACGGTTCTGATTGATGAAGATGATGTGACTCGCGCGATGCGCGCGGTTCACACGGCCTTTGGCTTGGATGCGTAATCCATGAAGCAAACGGCCAAGGCAGTAGAACAAACCTTATACCGTCTGGGAATGGCGGCCGCTCTTTTTGCGGCCGCCGTTGTTATCCTGGCAAAAATTTTTCCGCCATTTGCAGCATTTCTGGGCTGGCCCTGCCCGTTTCGTGCCTTGACGGGCTTATATTGTCCCGGCTGTGGAGGGACAAGGGCGTTTTCGGCTCTTCTTGCTGGGCGTGTCTTAGAAAGTCTGAAATGGCATCCTTTTGTGGTATACGGCCTGGGACTTTATGTGATTTTTATGGGGAGCTGGACCTTGAATTATTTGACAAGAGGGCGTTTTCCTGGGCTAAAATACCGCGCTTGGTATACTTGGGGCGGCGTGGCTTTGGTGATCGGGAACTGGGCGGTAAAAAACATACTTCTGCTGTGCGGGCGCGGTTTTTTGTAAGGAGAAATGGATAGAAAAGGAGCAAAAAAGATGGACATTATAAAATCGTTGGCAAAAGAATTAAATATCCGGGAATCTCAGGCGGAGGCGGCGGTAAAATTGATTGACGAGGGGAATACAATCCCGTTTATTGCCCGCTACCGGAAGGAAGCGACGGGTTCTTTGAACGACGAAATTTTGCGCCAGTTGGACGAGCGTCTGCGCTATCTGCGAAATTTAGAAGAAAAGAAGGAGCAGGTCCTGGCTACGATTGAGGAGCAGGGCGCTTTGACGGAAGAGTTGAAGGCGCAAATTTTAGCGGCTGCGACTTTGGTTGCGGTAGAAGATCTTTATCGTCCTTATCGCCCGAAACGCCGTACCCGCGCGACTATCGCCAAGGAAAGGGGATTGGAGCCTCTGGCGGAAATTTTGTGGGCCCAGGAGACGGAGCGTTCGATGGAGCAAGAGGCCCTGCCCTATGTGAATCCGGAAAAGGAAGTGGCGGACGTGCAGGAAGCATTGGCGGGAGCCTGCGATATTTTGGCGGAGCGGATTTCAGATTCGGCGGAGTACCGGACCTATATCCGGGCGGTCACGGTTCGCAGCGGGATTTTGCGGTCTGAGGCAAAAGACCCGGAAACCTCGACGGTATATGATCAATATTATCAGTACGAAGAGCCGGTTCCGAAATTGGCCGGCCACCGGATTTTGGCTTTGAACCGGGGCGAGAAGGAAGGCGTGCTGAATGTGAAGATTGAAGCTCCCACCGAGCAGATTCAGCGGTATCTGGAAAAGCAGGTGATTGTTCGGGAGAATCCGAATACGGCGCCGCTTCTCCGGGAGACCATTGCGGACAGTTATACCCGCTTGATCGAGCCGGCGATTTACCGGGAAATCCGAAACCAGATGACGGAGATTGCGGAGAGAGGGGCCATTCGGGTCTTTGGAAAGAACTTAGAGCAATTGCTGCTTCAGCCTCCGATTGTTGGACACGTGGTGTTGGGCTGGGATCCTGCCTTTCGGACTGGCTGCAAGCTGGCGGTTGTGGATGCTACGGGAAAGGTGTTGGACACGGTAGTCATCTATCCGACCGCCCCTCAGAATAAAGTGGAAGAGTCCAAGAAGACGGTGAAGAAGCTGATCGAAAAATATGGAATCAGTCTAATTTCCGTTGGAAACGGCACTGCTTCGCGGGAATCGGAGCAGATCATCGTGGAGATGTTAAAAGAGATTCCGGCCAAGGTATCCTATGTGATTGTGAATGAGGCGGGAGCTTCCGTGTACTCGGCCAGTAAACTTGCCACCGAAGAATTCCCGGAGTTTGATGTGGGGCAGAGGAGCGCGGCTTCCATTGCGAGACGGCTTCAGGATCCATTGGCGGAATTGGTGAAAATCGACCCGAAGAGCATTGGCGTTGGCCAATACCAGCACGACATGAACCAGAAACAACTGGGAGAGGCGCTTCAAGGCGTGGTGGAAAATTGTGTGAACCGGGTAGGGGTTGATCTGAATACAGCTTCGGCGTCTCTTTTAGAGTATGTCTCCGGAATCACAAAAACAGTGGCGAAAAATGTGGTATCGTACCGGGAAGAAAATGGGGCCTTTACCGACCGGAAGCAGTTATTAAAGGTAGCGAAGTTAGGGCCTAAGGCATACGAACAGTGCGCCGGCTTTCTGCGGGTTCGCGGCGGCAAAAATCCGCTAGATATGACGGCGGTACATCCGGAGAGTTATCCGGCGGCGGAAGCTTTGCTGAAAAAGTTCGGATATGGACCGGAGGATGTGATGAAGGGCGGCGTGGCCGGTATTGGGAAAAAGGTCGCGGATCCGGCAAGCGTAGCGGCGGAACTTGGAATCGGAGAACCAACCTTAAAAGATATTTTAAAAGAACTGGAAAAACCGGGACGGGACCCCAGAGACGAGATGCCAAAGCCGGTGCTGCGGACGGACGTCATGGAGATGGAGGACTTAAAACCCGGCATGATTTTGAAGGGGACGGTCCGGAATATCGTGGATTTCGGAGCCTTTGTGGATATCGGCGTTCATCAGGACGGTTTGGTTCATATCTCCCAGATTTGCGATCGGTATATTAAACATCCGTTGGAGGCGGTTAGCGTCGGCGATGTGGTGGAAGTGAAAGTGTTGGGCGTGGATTTGACGAAAAAGAGAATTTCTTTGACGATGAAGTGCTGAAGTAATAGGAAGAGTGAATGAATAGATTGAAAAATGTGCGTAAATAGGAATAAAGTACAAAAAATATGGCAAAATTTGTCTATGAAAGATATTGAAAGGGAGAGCGGAAAGAAATAAAATAAAACAATATTATAGATGAAAAAGAAAGGAAAGGAACCTATGCCCAGAAAAATTCGATATATTCATCCGGTATTTGCTCCGGAAGAGGTTGAGCCTATGCGGAGGTATTTGGATGAGTATCGCCAGCCGGACACGGAGCTTAGCATCGTTGGTCTCAGCAGTAATGCAAAGGTAAAGCGTTTGGACTATGGTTATTATCAGGCTTTCGTCGGAATGGAAATTTTATCCGCGGTAAAAAAAGCGGAGCAGGATGGGTGTGATGCGGCTATCATCGGATGCTTTGACGATCCTTTTTTGCGGGAGGCAAAGGAGATCAGCGGTTCTATGGCAGTGGTCGGCCTGGCGGAGTCTGCGCTTCATTTGGCGTCGGTATTAGGGGACTCCTTTGGCATCGTCTGTGTGGAAGAAAAGGATCGTGCGCAATTCCGCAATTTAGTCCGGCAATATGGATGCGATCACCGCTTTTTATCGATCCAGCCTCTCGGTTTGAGCGTACCGGAACTGCAGAAAGACGGGAACGCGACGGCGCGGCGGATGGAAGAGTGCATTCGGACATTGGTGGAAGATCAAAGTGCGGAGGTTGTCGTATTGGGATGCAGTATGATGTTTGGATTTTATAAAGAGATGCAGGAACGTTATTCGGTTCCGATCATAGATTCCGCGCTTTCCGCTTTGAAGTTTGCAGAGTACTTGACAGATGTAGCACAAGGACCCGGATGGAAGATCAGCCGCCGGTGTGCGTTCCAGGCTCCGCCGAAGGAAGAAATGAGAGCTTGGGGATTGGAATAGGCTACACATTTTTTGTTAATGGAAGTTGAAAAAGTAAATTGAAAAATGAGGGATTTTCTAGGTGGCGCATGGCTTGCTTGGAAAATCCCTCATTTTATTTATTGGCTTACAAACTGGGGCGCTTTTTTCAGTAATTTTTTTGCCTCTTCCGTTACTTCCTGGATGATTTCCGCAGCCGACTGGATTTTCTTTAGGGGCTCCAGGCTTTCTCCTACTTGAACGATTCCGTTCATCCCGTCTTCCCCAGTTCCGAGATCCGCTACCCGTTTGCTGCATCCAGCAACGAAGTCGCCAAGCTGGTCGGTAGGAACTCCGCTGGTTTCCATGGACAAATATTTTTCTGCAAAGGGATTTTTCAGGCCGCGCAATCCCTTTCCACGGGACCAGCCGATCGTGACAGAGTCTGTATCCGACGCAGCCAGGATCGCCTTTGCATTGGACGGATGGCTTTCACACTCTTTGGCCAAAAGAAAACGAGAGCCCATCTGTATTCCATCTGCGCCCATGATCAAGGCGGCAGCCAGGCCTCGGCCGTCTACGATGCCGCCGGCGGCTGCTATGGGTAAGGAAACCTCGGGTAAGACGTTGCTCATAAGAGCCATTGTCGTTAAATTCCCGATACGGCCGCCAGATTCCATGCCTTCGATGATAAGCATATCCGCTCCACAGGCCTCCATGCGTTTCGCTAATTTAGTATTGGGAACAATACAGACGGTCTTAATCCCTGCTTCCTTAAAACGGGGAAGGAAAGGACGGGGATCGCCGGCTCCCAAAGTTACAAAATCAATTCCTTCTTCTAAGATTACTTCTACCAGCTTATCTCGAAGAGGCGTGGTTTGTAAGGAAAGATTGATGCCAAAGGGTTTATTGGTCAAGGATTTGGTTTTTCGGATTTCTTGTCGGACCCAATTTTCGTCACGGCCGCCTGCGCCCAGGACTCCAGCGCCCCCTGCATTGGATACCGCAGCGGTCAGATTGGCTGTTGTAATCCAGGCCATAGCGCCCATCAAAATCGGGTACTGAATACCCAAAAGCTCTGTCATTTTTGTCTTTATCATAGGAAACCCTCCTTTTTGTCTGAGCATAACATAGCTATTTTCTTTTGTCTAATCGATAATAATTGAGTTTCGATAGAAAATAACTATGATATCTCTTGCACGCGAGCGAATGTTTCGATATACTGGAAGTGGAGGTGAGGGTATGACTTTACAGCAGCTAAGATATTTTTGTGCAATTGCACGCCATTCCAGCTATCGGGAGGCCTCGGAGGAACTTTTTGTTTCACAGCCGACGATAAGCGCGGCGATTTTGGCTCTGGAAAAGGAATTGGGCTTTTTGCTGTTTGACCGTAAGGGACGCCAGACGGTTCTGACGAAGTATGGGGAGCAATATTATCAGGAGCTCGCGCCCCTTTTAGAACAGCTGAACCGCGCAACCGACCGGGTTCGTCAGATGGCGAGCGCGGCAAAAGGGCATCTGGATTTGGCCTATAATCCGCCGCTTTCCAAAGGTTTTATTCCGAATATCGTGCGTCTCTTTTTGGACCGAGAAGAAAATCAGAATGTGACTGTACATTTTCACCAGAATTCCTCCAAAGAAATTGTGGAAGGGATTCAGACGGGGACGTTTGACTTGGGATTTTGCAGTTTTGTGCCAGGCGCGCCCCATGTAAATTTTCAGCCGGTCCTCCGGCAGGAAATGGTAGCGGTAGTGCCTCTGGATCACCCCTTGGCAGAATCCGGGGCGGTAAGCCTGAAAGAATTAAGCAGTTTTCCCTTTGTGGCCTATGCCTCCCATTCCGGACTTCGGCGTGTTGTGGACGGTTTTTTTCAGGAGGCGGGCGTGTCTTTGGAAATTTTTGCGGAAGCGGAAGATGAAGACGCGATTGCAGCCCTTACGGCGTCGGGATTCGGCGTTGGAGTCGTAGCGAAGATGCAGGCGCTTCAATATTTCCCCGTCCGTCAGATTCCGATTAAGGAGAAAGAATGCCAGAGAATGCTTTATCTGGCTTCCTCCACTCATCGTTACCTGACGCCAGCTGCGCGGCGTTTTTTTGATTTTGTTCAGGAAAGGGTGGATACGGGACAGTTACCAGAAGTTTGATTTTTATTTATACGCTCCGGTCTGGCGCGTAAAGCGAGAGGGCTTTTCATGAATGAAGGCCCCCTCGTTTTTATGTGATTTATTTAAAAGAAAGAGGAATAAAAATATATTTCCCAAATAATATGCTTTGAAAATTAAACGCGGATTTTATACGGGAAACAGTTGACATACGAAAGAAAGGAGACTATAATATGCTCTGGTTTTGAGAAAAAGTTGTTGTTTACATGTGCCAACGGACTGGCAGGTCCGATGATGGAGGTGGTTGACATGGAGTATCGTTTTTTATTGGATTTAGCTATCATTCTTTTGAGTACCAAACTTCTTGGATTGGCAACGAAGAAGATGCATCTGCCGCAGGTAGTCGGCGCACTGATGGCGGGCCTGGTGTTGGGACCGGCGGTTTTGGGTGTGTTGGAGGAGACGGCATTTGTACAGAGCGTGGCAGAGATCGGCGTGATTGTGCTGATGTTCTGTGCTGGTCTGGAGACAGATGTGCAGGAGTTAAAAAAATGCGGGAAAGCTGCATTTGTGATTGCTCTGCTGGGTGTTTTGGTGCCCCTTGCCGGAGGCGTGCTGATCGGCTATGTTTTCAATCAGCCAGGCCGTATCGATTCGGACGCATCCTGCAGCTTGTTTTTGCAAAACATGTTTATGGGCGTGATACTGACAGCTACTTCTGTCAGTATTACCGTAGAAACGTTGAAAGAGCTGGGGAAATTGCAGAGTAAGTCGGGAAATGCGATTTTGGGAGCCGCGATTATCGATGATATTTTGGGCATTATTGCCTTGACGATTATCACCAGCGCCGCGGATTCCTCCGTGAAGATGTCGACGATTCTCATTAAGATTGCTTTATTCTTTGTTTTTTCCGGTGTAGCCGGTTTTGCTTTCTTCCGCTTTTATGATTGGTGGAGCCGCCGGACAAAACTGCTGCATCGTCATGCGATCGTAGCCTTTGTATTTTGTCTGCTAATGTCCTATTGTGCGGAAGAGTTTTTTGGAGTGGCGGATATTACTGGAGCGTATATCGCAGGAATGATTATTTCCCTAACGCAGACAACCCAGTATCTGTCTTCCCGTTTTGATACTCTTTCTTATCTGATGCTTTCGCCGGTCTTTTTTGCAAGTATTGGTTTAAAGGTAAATCTGCCGGCGATGACGCCGATGCTTGTGTTATTTGCTGTGGTGTTGGTTTTGGTTGCCGTGGCGACGAAAGTTGTTGGATGTGGTCTTGGAGCAAAGCTTTGCGGCTACCGGACGTGCACCTGCGTACAGATCGGCGTCGGCATGGTGTCCCGCGGCGAGGTGGCGCTGATTGTGGCATCCCAGGGGATGAGGGTTGGCTTGATCGGAGCGAATTTTCTTGGACCAGTCGTTATTGTTGTTATTGTTACAACGATTGTGACGCCGATTCTGCAAAAAATTGTTTATAACAACAGCCCGAAGCCGGAGATCGTACGCAATGGCCTCAGCGAGAATTATCGAGAGCTGCGTGAGATTCGTGACCGGGCGAATTGAAGCTGCCCTTGACGTGAAATATATCATGGTATATATTTCTAGTAAAAGGAGGTGCTTTTGCCATGATGACAGCAAAGCTTTTTGAGAATGGAAGAAGCCAGGCAGTTCGTCTGCCAAAGGAATGTCGGTTTCAAGGAGAAGAAGTCTTTGTAAATAAAATTGGTGATGTTGTAATCCTGATGCCAAAGGATAATGAATGGGCTGGACTTTTGAGTGGATTGAGTCTGTTTTCCGATGATTTTATGAGCGAGGAACGAAATCAATCTGCCATGCAGGAGCGTGCGAATTTATGAAATATATGTTGGACACGAATATCTGTATTTACGCCATTAAGCAAAAGCCACAAGCGGTTATTCAAAAGATAATGGCCTATCATCCACAGGATTTATGTATTTCCTCGATTACGTTTGCGGAGCTGATGCATGGAGTATGGAAGAGTCAAGCGGTTGAGAAAAATCGTTTGGCTATTTCCTTGTTTCTCTCTCCGATCACAGTCTTGGATTTTGATAGTTATGCAGCAGAGGAATACGGAAAAATCAGAGCGGATCTTGAGAAAAAGGGAACGCCGATCGGCCCGATGGATCTATTGATTGCCAGTCATGCCAGGTCAAAGAATCTAATTCTTGTCACAAACAACACCAGAGAATTTGCGCGTGTGGTTGGGCTGACAGTAGAGGATTGGACGACGGAATAGTTTTGTAGAAAAAGAACTTGAAAAAGACTGGAAAGCGTGGTAGTATAACTAGCAGAATAAAATATTTTTCTTCGGGGCAGGGTGAAACTCCCTACCGGCGGTGACAGTCCGCGACCCGTTTGTAACGGCTGATTTGGTGAAATTCCAAAACCGACAGTATAGTCTGGATGAGAGAAGAAATATACCGTTTTTTATGTTTTCGCTGCCCCGAACCATTTTGGTTCGGGGTTTCTTATCTCCTGGGAAATTCTAACGGAATTTCCCAGGAGATAAGAAACATTTCGGTATAGATTCTCCCTTAGAATGGAAACATTCGTGGTCCTGTAGGAACAAAAGGAGGAAATAACATGAGTCAAAACAAAACGTTAAATTTGAGAAACATGGTTCTCATTGCTATGCTGGGAGCGGTCGCTTTTATCTTGATGTTTTTAGAGATCCCGCTGCCCTTTATTGCGCCTGCGTTTTATGAGCTGGATTTTAGCGAGGTGCCGGTACTGATCGGAACCTTTTCCATGGGACCGGTGGCCGGCGTGGTGATTGAGCTGCTGAAAAATCTGTTACATATTTTGATTAAGGGAACTTCCACCGCCTATGTCGGCGAGTTTGCAAACTTTTTGGTCGGCTGTGCGCTGGTAGTGCCTGCTGGGATTATCTATCAACGCGCGAAGAGTAAGAAGCACGCTTTGGTCGGAATGGTGGTAGGAACCCTTGTGATGGTGGTGGCCGGCAGTCTGGTAAACGCCTATGTGCTGCTGCCTTGGTACGCCAATCATTTCTTTGCCGGCGCCGGCGGCATGGATGGAATTTTGGCGGCAGGCGCTGCGGTTCATGCCGGAGCGGGAACTTTGCTTGGCTTTGTGATGCTTTGCGTGGCGCCCTTTAACCTGATTAAGGGCATCGTAGTTTCTGCGGTGACCATGTTGTTATATAAGCGCGTCAGCGTGGTGATCAAGGGACATGCGGCGGGACGCGGTTAAGCGGTTTGCTTTTGAAGCGGTGTAGCCTGTGGTTATGCCGCTTTTGTGCTTTGTAGGAGGGCGTCAGATCTCTATAGAAAATTCTTTATTATTCTAAGGAATCCACTGGAGGCGAACTCCTTTGTTACTTGCAAGGCAGAACGATCTCTGCTAGAATAATATAGAAAGGCAGGAAGATGGCTCAATGATCAAGGTGAACGATATTACCTATTCTTACGGACGAAAAAGAGTATTAGATGGCGCTTCCTTAACGGCGGCCCAGGGAGATTGTGTGGCTATAGCAGGCGTCAATGGATGTGGAAAATCCACGCTTCTGTCGATTCTCTCCGGCGCTTTACGTCCTCAAGGCGGGGAGATTTTTTACGGAGATCGGGACGCACGGAAAGAAAAGGGCGTATTTCAACGTATGGTGGGCTATGTGCCCCAGGACAATCCGCTTTTTGAGGAACTGACCGTGCGAGACAACCTGAGACTTTGGTATAGCAAAAGCCCGTATTCCATGGAGGAGGATCTAAGGGGCGGCCTGCTTTCGGTTCTGCAACTTTCCGAGCTTTTGCCGATACGGGTTTCCAGACTATCCGGGGGGATGAAGAAACGAGTCAGCATTGGCTGTGCTCTGGCGGCTCATCCGCCTATTTTGGTTTTGGATGAACCCAGCGCAGCGTTGGATTTGATCTGCAAAGAGGAGATTCGCCAGTATCTTAGCGTATATTTGGAGCAAAAAGGAACCATTTTGATTACTACACATGAGGAAGCAGAGTTGAACTTGTGTAATCGTCTTTATATATTAAGGAAGGGAAAGCTAGAAGAGCGGGAGTCGGGGCTTCGCGGGGACGCGTTGCTTCGAGAGCTTGCAGGAAGGGGAGAAGAAAAATAGAATGAAGAAGCAGAGTGATTTTGAGGAGCGGGTGGAAGCGTTTCGTCCAGCACAGGAACTATCGGCGGAGCTGGGCCCGCAAGGGGGGCAGACGTCTCCTCAGAAACGAAAAATTCTTCCATTTGTGATTGGCGGCGGGGTTTTGGCAGTGGCGATTCTTCTCGCGGTTTTCTTGGTTCCAAAACTTTTTGCCAGCCCGAAAAGTCAAGTATGGAAAGCTTTTGCAAAACTAGGGGCAGAGTGGGAGTTTCCTGTTGCCGAAGAGATTGGCTGGGAGAGCCTGATGACGGCGGTGTCGTCGAAACAGAGCATGGAACTGGAATTGTATCTGGATGAACTTCCCGCTTCCACCTCGCCGGATGAAGCGGTTTTGCTGAAAAATATGGGGGTCCGGCTTGCTGCAAATTCCGATCAGGATGAAAAGCAGATGGACGCGGAGCTAATGTTTCGCATGGGCGGATCGGATCTTTTTTCCTTTCAATTTTATGGAGATGAAGATCTGTTATCATTGGCCATTCCGGAGCTTTTTAACGGCGCTTTAGGCATTGGAACGGGCAATCTGCGGGAACAGGTGGAGAATTCTCCTCTTTTTGATCAGATGAATCTGTCCGAGAGCGAATTGGCAGAGCTGGATTTTTCTTTGAATCCCTGGGAGTGGATGGGCAAGGAAGGAAATGAAGAACTGACAGAGCGCCTGATGGAAAGTTTGCGTCAGCTGGAAGAGGCAATCCGAGTTGAGAAGAAGGATCAAACCAAAAAGATTTCTATAGGCGGGGAAAAACAGGAATGTCAGGGGTATGTCATGGTGATTCCGAAAGAGGACGTTTTAGCGTTTTTGGAGGAATATATGGCAGTTTACCAGGATGCCTTAAAGCAGCAGATGGAACTCTTTGGCACGATGAATACGGTAAGCATGTATGGGGAAAACCCATGGGAGGAGATGGAAGGGGATTTCGAGGACTTGCTCGATGAAATCGATAAAATCATGGAAGATGAGTGGGATGTCGAAGTCTATCTGACCAAGTCCGGCGACCTGGCTCAGATCTTGGTAAAGGATCTTTCTGACTGGGTTAAAGAGGATATAGAAGAAATTCAATTCGAACTTACCTTTTCTGGAGAGGAACGGCCTTCGGACGAGATCTATTTGTCCATGATGGATTCGTATGAGGATGGAATTTTCGCTGAGAAAACCACGGATAGAAGCAAGACGGAGACAATTACCCGGTGGAGTATCGGCGAGGAATCGAATGGAAAAAAGAACGATGCGCTTTCGATTGAGAACCGTTATAATTCGGATTCCCAGGAGTTTTCCTACCGGATGAATCTGGAAGAGGAAGAGATTGAGCTCTTTGTGGAAGGCAGCCTGGGAGAAGTGGAAAAGGGCAAGAGCGTTGTATTTGAGATTGATGCCCTGGGACTTCAGACGGATGGTGAGCGGATGGCTTTTGCTGGAAGCCTGACATATGGAGAATTGGAAGAATCCATCGAAAAGCCTTCGGATATCCGAATGGTTATGGAGATGGATGAGGAGGAGTTTGAGGAACTGGGAACGGAGTTCCTCCAGGGGATTCAGAATCTGCAAAATGCTCTGATGCAGATTCTTTATTGAGGAATGGAGAAGCATTAGCGTCTGTTGACAGAGGCAAGTATGTTCTTGTCAACGGGTGGTAGGATAGGAGCGAAGATGAGATTTTTTTGGAATTTGCAGCTTCTGGAAGGAAAACGGGCCTTTCGGAAGCTGCCCCAAATCTTGGTGGGAGCGGTTGTGCTGATCGGAATTGTAGGCACAATCGCTTTTTGTGGGCAGAAACTTTTATATCAAGATGAGGCAAGCGGCAGAATTCCGATTGCAGTTGTGAACGAAGGGGAATCGGAAACCGTGGATATGGTCCTATCGTTTTTGGAGAACATGGAGACGGTGGCAAGTCTGTGTTCCTTTATCCGCACGGATGCGGCGGAAGGAATGGCGATGCTAAAAGAGGGAAAAGCGGCCGCCTTGATGGAAATTCCGGGCAGTCTAGTGGATGATATTATCAGCGGGGCCAATACGCCGGTGCGCGTACTGTTTCCAAAGAATTCTGAGGTGGCGGGCTTGCTTTTGGAAGCGGTGACCTCTGCCGGCGCAGGAACGCTTGGAGCTGCCCAGTATGGAATTTATGCTGCCTACGACCTGTATGTCCGGCATGGCGTGGAATCGGAGGTGTCCGGAGCCTATGATGATTTAAACCGAATTTATTTATCGGCAGCTTTAAACCGGACCAATCTATTTCAGAATCAATCGGCTTCCGCAACGGGGGAGTGGAGCGTGCTGCAGTATTATCTGGCATCTGGCCTGACGTTGTTTTTACTCCTTTGGGGAATTACTTATGGAAGTTTTCTGGAAAAGGATTCCCGCTCTCTGGCCCGAAAACTTCGGGCGGCGGGAGTGGGAGCGGCGGCCCGAAGTGTGGGACGTTGGCTGAATACGTTTCTGGTTACCGTGACGAGCGGGACGGTATTGGCTCTTGTCGGAGCCGTGGTGTTTCTGGTGTGGAACGGGGAATGGCCTGGCGATTTGCTGGTTCGTCTGCCGATGCTGCTGCCAACGATATCCTGCGCCTGTGCGTTGACCGTGTTTTTTTATCAGGCGGCTCCGACGGCAGGCAGCGGCTCGCTTTTGATTTTTTGCACCTCTGTTGGAATGATGTTTTTGGCAGGAGGATTTGTACCGTCGGCATTTTTGCCAGAAAGTTTTGAACGGATTTCCCGATTTTTGCCGGCTCGTTGGATGATACAAAATGTGGGCGCTTGTTTGACCGGAGATTTTGTTTGGGGTGAAGCTGGAATTTTGGTTGGATTTACGATACTGTTCGGCGGCCTGACCGCTTGGCTGATAGGCAAGGAGGTGAGGGGATGAGGCAATGGCTTACATGGCTCTTTTTCCTTGGAAAACGTCAAGGAAAACGGCCGGTTTTCGTTCTATTGCTCGTTGCATTGCCTTTGGCTTCCGGCCTCCTGTTTACGGCGCAGCGGTCGCAGCGGGAGGCGTTACCTGTGGCGCTTTTTTGCGAGAGGCCGGATTCTATGACGGAGAGAGCGCTTCAATCTATGTGCGAAGACGGGGGCATCTTTCGATTTTACCGCTGTGAAAGCGAAGCGCAAGTCTTGCGGGACGTGGCGTCCCGGAAAGCGGAATGCGGATATGTATTTCCGGATGATTTAGAGGCAAAAATGGAGAGAGGAAAAGCGTCTCGGAGCGTGGGTGCATTCTCCTCCCCCAGTTCTGTGGCGGCGTATCTGGCCCATGAGGTGGTGTATTCGAAATTATTTGCCGAATATGCGGAGGATGCCTTTGTAAAATATGTCAGCGATCGTTCACTGTTTGCAGAGATAAATCCGGCCCAGCTGCGCGGGGAAGCGGAAGAGGCTTATCGAGAGAGCCGAGAGAGCGGACGGGCGTTTTCTTTTGTGTTTGAGCATTTAGACGAAGGAAATCAGCAGGAGGCTGACGAAAAGAGTCCGGTGATTGCGCCGGTTCGCGGCTTCCTGGCGGTATTTGTCTTGCTGGGCGGGCTGATGGGAGCGGTAGATAGCCGAAAAGACGAACGGCGCCGGGTATATTTGGCGGCGTCCCCTTCTTTGCGTACCTGGATTCCGATGCTTGCGGTGGCGGTTCCGGTGGGCCTTATGGCAGTATCGGCCGGCATTTCTTTAGCTGCGGCAGGACTCTCCACGGGAGTGTTGCGCGAAATCGTCCTGCTTCTTGCCTATACGGGAATGGTGACAGCCTTTGGATGTCTTTTGTCGGATATTCTGCGTTTGGAAACACTGCTGTATGCCTGCATCCCGGTATTGGTGATGGGAAGCTTTTTGTTTTCCCCCGTTTTCATTCGTCTGGGTAGTTTCCTTCCGGTATTTCGCGTATTGGAAAAGCTGTTTTTACCTACCTATTATTTAAATGCGGCGGGAGGAGACGGTGTGCTGGTCTTGGCAGCTGGCGCAATTCTTTTGCTGATTGTCAGCGCCGGAGTGCGGCGCTGGCGCCAAAAAAACAGTTGACGTGTCTTTGCGGGCTGTGCTATGGTTAAACGAGGAAAATTGAGTGCGTCTGCCGTACTCGTATTGCAGAAAGCCAGGGAAATAGATGAAAATCAAAGAGAGTTTTGGCGAGGCGGAAACCTTTGCCTTTGGAAAAAAAATCGGAGAACAGGCGAAGCCAGGGGAGATCTATTGTCTGGAAGGCGACCTTGGCGTGGGGAAGACCGTGTTTACCCAAGGGTTTGCAGCGGGACTTGGCATCGAAGATGCGGTGAATAGCCCGACTTTTACGATTGTTCAGGAATATCGGAGCGGCCGTCTGCCGCTCTATCATTTTGACGTATATCGGATTGCCGATCCGGATGAAATGTACGATATTGGATATGAGGAGTATTTTTTTTCTGGGGATGGCGTTTGCCTGATCGAATGGCCGGGGCAGATCGAAGAGCTGTTGCCGAAAACGGCTCGGTGGATTCGAATAGAAAAGGCGTTGGAGAAAGGATTTGACTACCGGCGGATTACCTGGGAAGAAATAGGAGAAGAGGCATGAAGATTTTGGGAATCGAGAGTTCTTCGCTGGTTGCTTCCGTAGCTATCGTGACGGATGGCTTGGTAACGGCGGAATATACGGTAAATTATAAAAAAACCCATTCACAGACGCTTTTGCCGATGTTAGATGAGATTGTCCGTATGACGGAACAGGACTTGGAAACCATCGATGCGATTGCGGTCTCCGGGGGGCCGGGATCGTTTACGGGGCTTCGAATCGGGGCTGCTACGGCGAAGGGACTTGGCCTGGCGTTAAACAAGCCTTTGATTCATGTACCCACGGTGGATGCCATGGCGTATAATCTTTTTGGATGTTCGGATTTGATCTGCCCGGTCATGGACGCGAAACGTGGACAAGTCTATACAGGAATCTATGCGTTTCAGCCGGATTTTCAAGTGATAAAAGAAAATGTGGCGATGGATTTAGGCGAACTTTTGGAAGAACTGAAGCAAATGGAACGGCCAGTGGTGTTTTTAGGAGATGGGGTTCCGGTGGGGCAAGACCAAATCCAGGAAACATTGGGAAATTTAGCGCGGTTTGCTCCGGCTCCTTGTAATCGGCAGCGGGGCGCTTCCGTGGCGGCATTGGGGAGCGAATATTTTCGATTGGGAAAGGTTCAGCCGGCGGAGGATTTTGCGCCGTCTTATCTGCGGGTCTCCCAGGCAGAGCGGGTGCGGGCGGAAAGAGAGGCTGCTCTTCGGGACGGATGATGAGGGAGAAAGATTTGGTTCGTTTGGCGACTTCTTCCGATGTATCCGCCTTGGCAAGACTGGAACGGCTCTATTTTTCCGATGCGTGGAGCGAGGCAGGACTGCGCAGTGGAATTTCTGGAACTGGCGTCCGTTACTTCCTATATGAAAGGGACGGCGACATCCTTGGATATTGCAGCGCACAGACGGTAATGGATGAAGGGGAGTTACTCCGGATTGTAGTGGACGAGACCGTTAGAGGCTGCGGTGTGGGAAGCCGCCTTTTGGAGGCGTTATTTGCCGGGCTCCCGCAGGTGCGGTCCTGGTATCTGGAAGTGCGGGAGAGCAATCGGGCGGCGATTGCTTTATATAAAAAATATGGATTTCAGCCGATTGGTCTGAGAAAGAATTATTATCGGAATCCCCAGGAGCATGCGTTGCTGATGCGGCGTGAGAAAGTAGGATAAAAGTTTATGTTTGATGTTTGTTTATTGGGAACGGGCGGTATGATGCCGCTGCCCTATCGTTGGCTGACCTCTTTGATGGTGCGGTATGAAGGCAGCCAGTTGATGATTGACTGCGGGGAAGGAACGCAGATTGCAGCCAAGGAAAAAGGATGGAGTTTTAAGCCGATTGATGTGCTTTGCTTTACCCACTATCATGCGGACCATATCAGCGGATTGCCGGGGTTGCTTTTGACTATGGGAAATGCGGAGCGGACGGAACCGCTGCTGATGATAGGACCCAAAGGATTGGAGCGGGTGGTCAGCGCTTTAAAAACCATTGCACCGGAGCTGCCCTTTCCTTTGAAATTTTTGGAACTGACGGAACGGGAGCAGGATATCCAGGCGGGGCCTTATCAGATTCATGCCTTCCGCGTCAACCACAATATTACTTGTTATGGATATTCGGTCTCCATTCCAAGGGCGGGAAAATTCCAGGTGGAAAAAGCGCGGGAGTTGGGACTTCCGGTGCAACTTTGGAATCCTTTACAAAAAGGAAATGAAGTGATTTTCGAGGGGAACGTTTATACGCCGGATATGGTGATGGGACCAGAGCGGCGCGGGTTAAAGGTTACCTATTGCACGGACACGAGACCGACGGCTGCGATTGCGGAAGCGGCGCGGGGAGCGGATCTGTTTATCTGCGAGGGAATGTACGGCGAGTCGGAAAAAGAACAAAAAGCCATCGAGCATAAGCATATGACTTTTGCGGAGGCAGCGCGGCTGGCAAAAGAAGCCCAGCCAAGGGAAATGTGGCTGACGCATTTTAGCCCTTCCTTAAATCGCCCAGAGGAATTTATGGACGCAGTACGTCAAGTGTTTCCCCGTGCGAAAGCGGGCAAAGATGGAAAGACGAAGGAATTGAAGTTTGACGAGGATTAAGAGATGAAGGATATAAAAATCTTGGCAATCGAAAGCTCCTGCGATGAGACTGCCGCCGCGGTGATTCAAAATGGCAGGGAGGTTCTTTCCAATGTGATTTCTTCTCAGATTGATCTCCACACCCTTTATGGCGGTGTGGTTCCGGAACTGGCTTCCCGGAAACATATTGAAAATATCAATCCGGTGATCTGCCAGGCTTTGGCGGATGCTGAGCTGACGCTGGATGAAATCGATGGGATTGGCGTTACCTATGGTCCGGGGCTGGTGGGGGCTTTACTGGTCGGGGTGGCAGAGGCAAAAGCGATTGCCTATGCAAAAAAGCTTCCTTTGATCGGGGTTCATCATATCGAAGGTCACGTCTGTGCAAATCTGATTGAGCATCCGGAATTGGAGCCGCCGTTTTTATGTCTGATTGTGTCAGGCGGGCATACG